>CAKUCT010000005.1 GCA_934643765.1 uncultured Oscillospiraceae bacterium | reverse complement strand
TCAGGCGCGAGGCGACCGATTCAACCAATGAGCGGTTCATCGAGTTCATGTGAACATATTTCGCTTCGAGCAGATATGAAAAGTCAATGGTTTCAAGCACGGGACTCAAAAGGTCGCTTTCTACCGTAAGCAGGCGCTTTTCCCCGGAATCATCTACGCAGCAAATGCAGTAAAATGTCCGTTTGCCGGGAAGAACCTGCAGACCGCGCAAATCAAGTCCGCGCGCACGGTAGTCTTCCAGCATAATTTTTCCGAACTCATCATCGCCGATTTGTGTAACGAGCCCGCATGTTAACCCATGTTTGGCAACACCGCAGCAAAAGTTCCCAACCATTCCGCCGGGAGTCCGGCCAATTTCGTATGCACGGGCCTTTCCACCACGGTCCGGCATGTTTGGAACGCGGAGGACCAGATCAACACCAGAATCTCCGATACCAATAATGTCCATGAAACGTTACTCCTTTTATTCGGTACATACAGTGAAACAACCGCCTTCCCGGAACGCAATCCAAGGCGCGTCATCCTGGTCAATGGCATCTTTTTTATCCTCAACTAAAAAATAATAGCGAGATGCTCCGTTGAGCGTAAAGGCCGGAGAATGCCACGTACCTTTTGCGATGATGACAGCGGCGCCGGCAGGAATGTGGAAAAGTACGGTGGTTTCGATGGAGGGCTTGCGATCCGGATCTGTGAGATCTGTCGGAAGGTCAACGGCCATAACAAGATCATCGACACCGGCCCAAAGCAACTCTTCTCTGCTGACGTGCGCTTCAAGCGCGGAAATTTCAGGGCAGTGTCCGCAATCAACAATGCCAATCGCGAGCGATGCGTCCGGCCAGAGCTTATCGCAGCCGGAAAAGCAGATCCAGTTCTCTCCGGTTTTTGTAGGGAGCGGCTCATGCGGCTGTATAACTCTTCCGAAGGGACGGAAGGCTTCGGCGGTTAAAGGCTGCGGCTTCAGAAATTTCATATCAAGGCTCCTCCTTTTAATGAAAATGATCTTAATATTCAAAATATGATTGATATAATGATCGTTACAATGAAATATTAGATCGAAATCTGAAAAGTGTCAATCGAAAATTGAAGAATAATGTGTTTTTTGTAACTCTACCCATAATCAACAACAGATTCATGTTCAGTTTGCACAATTTATGATATCCCATTCTTTACAAGCAAAAGACAATTTGATATAATATTAAAACTAGATTTCAGCACGAAAGAGTGAGATAATTGCGCAAAAATGAACGTCAGCAACGAATTGTAGAGCTATTGAAGAACTATGGAACACTTGATGTTGCGAGCTTATGCAGAATGTTTCAGGTTTCTGCAATTACGATTCGCCGTGATTTGTACGAATTACAAGAACAGAATTTGATCGTTCGATCACATGGCGGCGCCATTTTGCCACCTGACAACGGAGCCAGTGAGCGGGCATATGAACTACGCCTTGCGCGGCGCATTCCAGAAAAAAAGGCGATTGCACGGGAAGCGCTGAAGCTGATCCAGGATGGAAACAGAGTTTTCTTTGATTCCAGCACAACAGTTTACGCATTGGCTAAAATGATTGAGAGCAGCCAGCATTTTTCAGTTGTCACAGATACCTTGCCCACAGCGATGGAATTGAATTACCGGGAGCATGTGCAGGTCATTTGTTTAGGAGGAGAGCTCAAGAAAAGCACAGGTTCCTGTGTTGGTATGTTTGCAGAGCAAGTTCTGTCCTGTATGTATTTTGATACGGCTTTTATCGGCTTGCCCAGTATTTCACCGGAAGGCATTATGACGGTTTCAAGTGATACAGAGTTGGAAATCAAAAAAATGGTCATTTCACGGTCGGACCAGCTGGTAATTTTGGCGGATAGCAGTAAGCTTCGCCGCCCGGACTTCTTTATGCTGGGAGACATTGAACAGGCAGATATTTTAATTACAGATTCCGGAATGCCAGAGTCCTTTATGAAACTCTGCAGAGATCGGGGCACAAAAGTCATCGTTGCGTCTTGCGAGAGCGCAGAATAAACAGAATAAAAGTGCCGCGCTCAAACTTCATGTTTGAGCGCGGCACTTTTGTTTTGAGAGAATTTGAACTTGACAAAAGCAATCCTGTTGTGCTAAATTCCAAACAGGAAAACGATTTCCTATACAAGAAACACAACGATTGATCTTGGAGAGGACGGGACAAGCATGCCGAGTATTGCAGATGTTGCAAAGATGGCCGGAGTTTCCCCCGCAACGGTATCGCGCTATTTGAACCATCGGAGCGGCCATATGACAGCACAGACGGCTGAGCGTATCCGAGAGGCGATTGAACGTCTGGGCTATTGCCCAAGTACATTGGCCCAAAGTCTTCGCAATAAGACAACCAATATGGTGGGCGTTGTTGCACACGATATGACAAACCCTTTTTTTCAGAAAATGGTGCGCGGTATGGAAGAAGAGCTTGACCGTGCGGGGATACAGCTGCTGCTGTGCAGTTCGCATATGGATCCGGAGCGTGAGCTGCGCTGCATACAGATGCTCAATCAGCGGCAGGTGGATGGTATCTTGCTGATGGGACTGAACCAAAGAATTATGCCGCAGCTCAAAATGGACTCGCGGGCTCCGATCGTGCTTCTTGAGCAGAATGCGCTGAGCGGAGATTATGATTCTCTGCAGATCGATAACAGGCAGGGGGCGCGTGAGGCAGTTGAATATCTGATTGCACGGGGATACCAGAGAATCGCGCATGTGCGGGGACCTGAAAATGCGGCGCCGGCAAAGGAACGATATGATGCGTATTGCGAAGTCTTGCAGGAGCATGGAAGAGCTGTGTGTGAAGCGTTGGTATTTCAGGGTACATACCATTTGGAAAGCGGATATATGGCGATGGATGCGTTTTTCTCGCAGCCGGATCCGCCAGATGCGGTTTTCTGCTCAAACGATGTGATGGCCTTCGGCGCGCTTCGATATGCTGCGGAGCATGGCATTCGGGTGCCAGAGCAGGTTGCAGTTGTTGGTTATGATGATATTGAAATGGCGCCTTTGATCACGCCTGCACTGACGACTGTTCAGCAGCCAGTTCTGCAGTTAGCCAGAATGGCAGCACAAATTCTGATGCAGCGGATGCAAATAGGGTATCCGGAAGAGCAACCGGCAAAATCAATTCTGTTGAAGCCACAGCTTATTGTTCGAGATTCTGCATAATAAGGAGGCAACAAATGTACGACAGATCTTATCAACAGATGAAGGAAAATTGGGAGCGAATCATCGCGTTTGGACCGCATCCGTTTGGATCGCGGGCCCTGTCAGAATGCAGCGAGTATTTGCTGCAGGCACTATCAGATTCTGCCGGAAACGCAAGAGCTTCAACCTTTACGGCAGATGGCTTTCAAGCGGAGAGCTGGTCGCTGCAGATAGATGGCGCGGAGATAACAAGCTGGCTGTTTTTGGGAAGCGGAAGTTCTGCTGGATTTCGGGGCAGACTGCGCTATGCTGGGAAAAACCGCGTATGGGACATGTATACATGGGACCGATATATGGTTGTTGACGCATTTGATAACGTTTGCGCGTATATCACGGTACGGGGCAACGGAAAAGCAATTCCACAGACGCTTGCTGAGGGAAACAGTGAACTGCCACACTTTATTGTAGGCGCGGAAGAGGCAGCGCGCATGGCAAAAGCGGCAGACAAAGAAGCGACAATCACCGGCGCGGCGTCCACACATGTGCTTGCGAACGCGGTTGGACGAGATCTGATTGCGACGGTGGCCCCCGGAGAAAAACGTGTATTGCTCTGTGCGCATTATGATACCGTTTACAATACGCCGGGTGCTTATGATAACTCCTCCGGTCCTGCGGTTTTGCTGGAGGTCGCGCGGCGGCTCCGTGGACGCAGTTTAAAAACGGGGCTGGAAATTGCGCTGATGGATGGTGAAGAGTTCCGGTTATTAGGGTCTACCCATCTGGCGAGAACGGAGCATGCGGGTGTGCAGTTGGTTATCAATGTAGATGGCGTCGGCAGGGAACCGCTGCTTGAGGTCTGGTCCGGACCGGAGACATTGGAGAGACAGCTGCGTCATTGCTTTGCACAGAATCCAGAAATCCGGGATGTGCTGTATACTTGCCCGCCGCCCCCCGGAAGTGATCAAGCGCCTTATTACGCGCTTGGCATCCCGGCTTGTACACTGACCTTCAACGATCAGGGGACGCTCCATTCGCCGGAAGATCTTTATGATGACGATAAGCTGGATAATATGGCGGTTATGGTCCGTATCGTGCTGCATCTATTGGAGAAACTCGGGATTCTTGAATAAAGGAGATAAAAAGAATGCAAAAATACAAAATACTCTTCGTTGGTGAGTCGTGGTTCTTTACGACAACAGAAACCAAAGGTTATGACCAGTTTACGATCGGCGGCTACGAAACGGAGATTGAGCGGGTCCGCAGCGTAATGTCGGAGTACGCGGAACTGGAGCATCTTCCAGCGCACCTTGTATTGGAACATTTTCCATCTATGGCAGAGGAGCTTCAGAAGTATGACGCAGTGATCGTCAGTGATGTCGGCGCAAACACCTTCCTTTTGCATCCGGATACATTTTTCCGCAGCAAGCAGACGCCGAATCGGTTTTCGGCTATTGCGCAGTATGTGCGTGAAGGCGGGACATTTATTATGATGGGCGGATATATGACATTTCAGGGAATTGAGGGAAAGGGCAAGTATCACGGTACACTCATTGAAGATATTCTTCCGGTAACGCTTTTGCCGTATGATGACCGAGAAGAACACCCAGAAGGAGCCGTGATTCATTTGCCGGAGCAGCCGCACCCGATGGTAGCAGACTTCCCGCAGGACTGGCCGCCGATGCTCGGCTATAACAAACTTATTGCAAAACCAGATGCGGAAGTGGTTGTGAGCTATAATGAAGATCCGATTCTTTCCTTACGAAGGGTTGGCAAAGGAAGCACGGTGGCGTGGGCAAGTGATTGTGCACCGCACTGGCTGCCGGCGGAGTTCTGCAGCTGGGAGTATAATAAAATTCTCTGGAAGAGAATTTTGGATTGGGCAGTTCAGGGCAAATAAAGCAAGGCCCGGACAGGTTTCCTGTCCGGGCCCTGCGCAAATTTGCGCTGCATCCATAAACAAACGCGGTCACGCCGTGTTGCAGAACGAAAAAATACCTTGCCATCCGGCAAGATATTTTTGTTTCTCGGATTCAAATGGACTCAAAATAGCCGAGCCGGCCGGAGATAATGCCGGCGTATTTTTTGAGCTGCGGCACGACCTCGTCTTCAATCCGGCTCATCGAGAGGCGTTCGATGCTGTCAAATGCGCTGATGGCGGCAACGATCAGACCGGTGTAATCATACACCGGAACCGAGACGCAGCGGTAGCCGAGCTCGCATTCCTCGTCGTCAATGGAGTAATGCTGGCGCTGGATTTGCGCAAGCTCGGTGAAGAGTGTGTCGGGATTGGTGATGGTCTTGGGCGTCAGATGCTCCAGACCGGCGTTTTCCATAATGCTTTCTACCTTGTGCCGTGAGAAGGAACTGAGCAGAATTTTGCCCGAGGCCGAAGCGTAAATGGGTGCGTCGCGGCCGATGCGCAAAAAGGTCTTGGAGGTCCAGCGCGGGTTGTCAATGTAATCCAGATACAAAATCCGGCCGTTGCTTTCCACGGCCAGCAGCGTTCCGGCGCCGATTTCGTTCGCGGCGTCGCGCAGGATGGGAGAGGCGATGCTGCGCAGGGTCAGGTTGGTCTTGACCGCGTCGCCCAGCAAACAGATTTTCCAGGTCAGCGCGTAGCAGCCGGTGTTGTCGTCCTGATAGGCGTAGCCCTGGCTGCACAGCGTCTTGAGATAGCGCAGCGCAGTCGGCTGCGGAATGCCGAGCTTTTCAGAAAGATCTGTCAGCCGGCTGGGCTGGCGGCAGGCCGCAAGCCCCTCGATGATCCGGAGCAGCTTGTCCGAAGACAGGTTCCCGGAATCTTTTTTGTTGTTCATAGATGCGTACCTCTGTGTCCGTCTGCACATATGCCGCGCTCATCGCATGCACATGGCATCGTGATAGAAGCCTGGCCGCATGGCTGCGGCAGGCGCGCCGCTTCTGAAGCGAGAAGCGGGAAGAAGCAGATTGCCTTACTTTTCGTACAGAAGGGTGATGTTGTTTTCCTTCGCCTTCTGGACATAGGCTGCGGGCGGGCAGCTTTCTGTAATCACGGCGCTCAGGTCCGAGAAATTGTAGAACGAAATGGCGGCGTTCTGGCCGAATTTCGAAAGATCCGCCATCAGCGCCACGTGCTCTGCCTGCTTTGCAATCCGGCACTTGATCTCCGCGTCAAGGTATGTACTGTTCGTCAGACCATTGAGCGAAACGCAGGTGGCGGCGAGGAAGGTGGTATTGATGTGGAATTTGGAGACATCATCCACCGTAGCAATGCCCGCGAACGAGGACGTGTGCGGATTGTACACGCCGCCGAGCGCGATCAGATTCAGGTTCGTGTATTTTGAAGCCTTCATCATCGCAATCAGACTGTGCGTGATAATGGTGACGCTCTTGTGCTCGCTCAGATACGGCAGAATATACGGCGTAGTAGAGCCGGCGTCCAGAAAAATGACATCTCCGTCATGCACCAGCGTGGCCGCCAGACGGCCGATGGTCTCCTTGGCACTGTTGTTGGACTGCTCGCGCGCGGAATAAGGGACAAGCGGCACTGCGTTCATGGCGACGCCGCCATAGACCTTTTTGATATGATCGCGCTTGAGGAGCTCGGCGATGTCGCGGCGGATGGTATTGATTGAAACATTGAAATGCTGTACCAGCTCATCCATGGATACGGTGCCGTTTGTGATGATGTACTGCTCCAGCTCATTGAGTCGATCGATTCGCATAGTTATTTTCCTCTCCAGTTCTTATCCATAGTATACCGTGAAACTGGGCAGATATCAATCATATTTTTTGAAAAAATACCGGCGGAACCAGAAATCTGTGCACCGGGCGTCAAAATGATGGGCATATTTCGGTGGGATTCGGTGGGGAATCACGGAAAGAGAATGGTAAAATCTTTGTACTGTTTGTGTTGACTATTTGTGCGTATCGTGGTATGCTTTGAACAGATGATTGTGCGCCGCGCGGAGCGGGAGTTTGCACTCCGGCGTCCGGGCGGCGGAAAGAGAGGAATGTTTATGGCAGAAGCGAAGATCAGCTGCGTCTTTATCGGCACCGTTACGCAGGACACGCTCATGCTGGTAGAGCAGCCGCCCGTCAGCGACCGGCGTATCGCGGCGAGTAAGGTTGTAACCGCCTCCGGCGGCCCGGCCTCCACGGCGGCCGCGGCTTATACCCAGCTTGGCGGCGGCCCGGCGGCGCTGATGGCCCCGGTCGGAATGGACGAGACGGCGGAATTTATCCGCAAAGATATGCAGAAAGCCGGCATCGCGAAGATTGAGCTGACGCCGATTGCGCAGGCGCCGTCCGGCTTCAGTTTCATTCAGGTGGAGAAGGACGGGAAGCGCTGTATCACACACTACGGCGGCTGTATGGCGTATTACACGCCGCAGATGCTCGACCTGCAGACGCTGCAGCAGGCACAGATCATCCACCTGGCCGGTATGACCGGGCCGCAGACGCTGGAGTTTGTCCGGTTCTGCCGCGAGAACACAAAGGCGAAGATCTCGGTGGACGGCGGGAACCTCGACAAAGCGTCGATGGACGCGATGCTGCCAATGACGGATATTTTTATCCCGGATCACAAGACGGTGGAAAAAGCCTACGGCATGTCGCCGGAGGAGGCTTGCGCGCATTTCCTTTCGCTCGGCGTCAGCATTGCCTGCGTGACCTGCGGGGAAAACGGACTTGCTGCCCGCAGCGCGGAAGGGGCGTCAGTCCGCCTGCCGTCGCTGGAGGTTCCGGTTGTGGATACAACGGGCGCGGGCGACAATTTCCACGGCGCGTTCCTCTACGCGCAGTATGCCGGATTTGATCTGGAGAAGGCGCTGAAGTTTGCCTCGGCTTACGCGTCGCTGACTTGTACGGAAATCGGCGGCCGCACGGCAAACCCGTCTCTTGCGGCGACGCTGCAGGAAATGCAGCGCTTTGCGCACTGAAAACAGGAAACAGGCCCGCGCGCTTGCGGGCAGAATCATAAAAAAGCAGAAAAGGAGTTCATCATGGCACTTGTTACATTAAAGGAAGTTCTGGACTACGCAGAAGAAAAAAACATTGCAATCCCGGGATTCAACATCGACAATCTGGAAATCACCCAGGCGCTGCTGATGGCGGCGGAGGCGGAGAACTGCCCTGTCATTATCACCATCGGCCAGGGCTGTATCAAGATCGGCCGGCTGCACAGCCTCGCGACGCTGGTCAAGCAGATGGCTGCGGAGTCGAAGGTTCCGGTTGTTCTGCACCTCGATCACGGCGTGAGCTACGAGCAGACCATCCAGTGCCTGCGAGAAGGCTTCTCTTCCGTCATGTTTGACGGCTCGCGCTTCCCGCTGGAAAAGAATATTGAAATTACCCGGCAGGTCGTCACGGCGGCCCATGCGGTCGGCGTCTCGGTGGAGGCCGAGCTCGGCGCGATCGGCGGCGTGGAAGACGGCATTGCCGCGGCGGGCAAGAACGTCGTGGACATCGGCGAGGTGGAGACGATGATCAAGAGCGTGCCCATCGACGCGCTGGCCGTTGCCATCGGCAACGCCCACGGCATCTATAAGACCGCGCCGAAACTGGACTTCGATCTGCTGCGCGCCATCCGCAATCTCGATTGCCATGTGCCGCATCTGGTGCTGCACGGCGGCTCGGGTCTGAGCGACGAGGCCATTCAGACGGCCATCTCCTGCGGCATCCGCAAGATCAATGTCGCCACCGAGATTCGTCTGGCTTACATCAATGGCCTCAAGAGCGCGTCCGCGTCCAGCAACATCTATGATTATATCGCTGCGGCGCAGGAAGCCGTCGTCGATCTGGCGCGGCAGAAGATCCGCCTGTTCACGCATATTTCCTGAAAAGAATAAAAAATCGGAGGAATAACAATGAAAGCACTTATGTATCTTGGCCCGCGCAACATGCCGATGCAGGAC
This sequence comes from uncultured Oscillospiraceae bacterium, assembly GCA_934643765.1. GTDB lineage: Bacteria > Bacillota > Clostridia > Oscillospirales > Oscillospiraceae > CAG-170. The sequence continues at coordinate 12,933 of CAKUCT010000005.1, read as the reverse complement.
ATTCCGGAGCCTGTCGTGCAGGACGGTGAAGTGAAAATCAAAGTGACCTATTGCGGTATCTGCGGTTCGGATATCCACGGTTACAGCGGCTCGACCGGCCGGAAAATCCCGCCGATGATCATGGGCCACGAGTTCTGCGGCACGGTCGCCGAGCTCGGCGCCGGCGTCACGGGCTTTACGATTGGCCAGCGCGTTGTGGTGCTGCCTGTGGAGTCCTGCGGAACCTGCCCGCAGTGCCGCGCGGGGCTGACCAACATCTGCCAGAACCGCCGCGGCCTTGGCGTCATGGACGTCAACGGCGCGTTTACGGAGTATATCTGCTTCAGCGCAAAGTATGTCTATCCGCTGCCGGATTCGCTTTCCGATGTGGAAGCGACGCTGTTGGAGCCTCTGGCCGTGGCGTTCCACGCGGTGCGCTCGGCGCAGCCGGTGGAAGGGAAGAATGTCATGCTCATCGGCGCGGGCACCATCGGCCAGCTGATTTTGAAGTGTCTGGCGCTGTATGGCTGCAAGACGGTCATCGCCAGCGACGTGGTGGATACGCATCTGCAGAAAGCGCTGGAAAACGGCGCGGATGTGGTGGTCAACCCGATGGACCGCGAGAAGATGGACCAGACGCTGCGCGAGCGTGGTCTGCTTGGCAACATCGATGTGACCATTGAGGCTGTCGGCGCAACGCCGACGGTGCAGCAGTCGATTGACTATGTTGCAAACCACGGCAGAGTCGTCTGGGTCGGCAACGCGGCGAAGATGGTGGAGATCAACATGCAAAGCGTTGTCACGCGTGAAGTGTTCCTGCGCGGCAGCTATGCGTATGATGCGGCTGATTTTGAGCAGTGCCTGAAGCTGATGGCAGAGCGCAAGCTCGATGTGACGAACATCATTTCCGGCGTTGTGAATCTGGACGAGGTGTCCGGCGTGATGGACCAGGTGCTGGATAAAAAGATCGACGTATTCAAGGTCGTAGCGAAGATTTAAAAAGAACGTTTCCGAAGTGAAGAACCGGCTGAGACCTGTGTCTCAGCCGGTTCAGCATGTCAAAAAGTCTTTTGACATGCTGAGACAGTTTTTCAAACTTTTTCAGAGCTTGAAAAACTGGTTGATTGAACGCGAAAGACACCCCTGATGGGTTTCTTTCACACGATCTTCCTTTCCGCAATCGTTCATCTGTAAGTTTTTTTGACAGTCTCAGGCGATTCTTTATCTTGATTCGGCCTGCTCGGCGTCAAGAATGATGCGCGTGTTTTCCTTCAGATGCTCGCGCATCAGCGTTTCCGCCAGACGCTCATCCTGCGCGCGGACGGCGTCGATCAGACGGCGGTGATAGGTGATGCAGAAGTCTTCCTTGGCGATGGATTTGACCTTGAACATGTTTTTCAGGAACGACTGGTACAAAATATCATACGTCTGCGCCAGCAGCGGATTGCCGGAAGCCTTGGCGATCAGGTAGTGGAACTCGACATCGAGGGCGGAAGAGTCTTCTCCGTGGTCGATGGTCTGGCGCATGCGCGCAAAGTTCAGTTCCAGCTGATCGAGGTGATCCTGCGTGCGGTTCTTCGCGGCAAGCTTGACCGCGCCGCACTCCACAATCTCGCGGAAATCGTTCAGAGAGATCAGATCCGGTGTGTTGAAAATCAGCTGCGGCATGAGCTGGCTCATGGCCTGGCCGGAGGCATATTCATTGATGATGGTTCCGCGGCCGGGATAGCGCTGCAGCACGCCGAGGCTTTCCAGCTTCTGCAGTGCGGCGCGGACAGAGACACGCGAAACGCCGAACTTCTGCGTGAGCTCGGGCTCAGATGGGATTTTATCGCCCGGCTTCCATTCGCCGGACTCAATCAGAGCCTTCATCTGCTCAAAAACAATGTCAGAGATGTTCTGACGTTCAATAGGTTGGATTGGCATGGTTTCCTCCGGAATGCATTATGTCATACATAGCACAAAGAGTTTTATATAATATACCACAAACGGGAAAAGAAATCCAGCATTTTTCACAATAAATTTCACGTTATTTCCAGGAAAACAGAAAACTCCGGCGCAGCATTTGCTGCGCCGGAGTAGATCTGATAAGAAGCCTCGCAGAGTTCTGCCGCGCACGGCAGAATAACATGCAAATTATTTTACAAGCTTGCGTACGCTTTCAACAATGTGTGCTGCCGTCAGGCCGAAGCGCTCCTGCAGGTACGGCTGCGGGCCGACCTCACCGAAGACGTCTTCTACAGCGACTGCATCAAAGCGCAGCGCCATGCCGCACAGAGCGGCCTGTACGGCGCTGGTCAGACCGCCGATCTTGTTGTGGTTTTCCGCCGTGACCACACAGCCGGTCTTTTCAGCGTATGTACGGATGAGCGCCTCGTCGAGCGGCTTGACCGTAACGGGGTCGATGACGGCGGCGTCGATGCCTTCTTCTGCCAGCGTCTTGGCAGCTTCCAGCGCCTCGTGCACCATAATGCCGCTGGCGATGATGACGGCGTCCTTGCCCTCGCGCAGCACAGCGCCCTTGCCAACCTCAAATTTGTAGTCCTCCGGATAGACAGGGTAGGAATCCTTGCGGCCGACGCGGATGTACTTCACGCCCTTGATCTCCTGGAACTGACGGAGGAAGGAGACGAGCATGTTGACGTCCGTGACATCAACGACGATGGCATCCGGAATTGCGCGGTAGAGCGCCATATCCTCAAAGGGCATATGCGTGCCACCGTTGAACGCGGCGGTGACGCCGGGGTCGGTGCCGATGACGGTGACGGAGTTCTTGGCATACGCGCCGGACAGAAAGACCTGGTCATAGCAGCGGCGCGAGGCGAACGGGCCAAAGGTATGGACAATGGGCTTGAAGCCGACGGCGGACATACCGCAGGCGATGCCGACCATGTTGGCCTCGGCAATGCCGCAGTCGATGGCGCGGTTGGTCTTTGCGGGGAGTTTGGACGTGCTGATGCAGCCCATCAGGTCGGCGTCGAGATAGGACGCCATTTCGTCTTCGCTCAGAATCTGAGCAATGGTCTCACCCAGGACGTTTTTATAAAGGCGGGAGTCTTTTTCACCGGTATAGATCGTTTTCATTGCTCAGCCCTCCTTCACCATGCTGTCGTATTGTGCACGCAGTTCAGCCAGCCAGCGGTCGAAGCTCTCGGCCGGCGGGGTCATGCTGTGGTTGCCCATAGTCTCTTCCACCTCAGCGATGCCCTTGCCCTTGACGGTGTTGAGAATGATGGCGATGGGCTTGTCAATGGGCTTGCGGGTCAGCGCGTTGTAGAGCTGATCGATATCGTTGCCGTCGATCGTGATGGCCTCAAAGCCGAACGCGCGGAACTTCTCTTCAAAGTCAAACGGCTCGAGAATGTCAGCTGTGTAGCCGTCGAGCTGCTTTTTGTTGTAGTCGATGAGCCAGGTGAGGTTTGTGACCTTCTTGGCCGCAGCAAACATCGCAGCCTCCCAGACCTGGCCTTCGTCCGCCTCGCCGTCGCCGACGATGACAAACGTGCGGCTGTCAAGACCCTTGATCTGATCGCCGAGCGCCATGCCGACGGCAAGGGACGTGCCCTGGCCGAGAGAGCCGGTGGTCATATCGACGCCGGGGGTCTTGTTGCGGTCGCAGTGGCTCGGGAGAATGGTTCCGGGCTGGTTGAGTGTCGTGAGAACTTCGTACGGGAAAAAGCCCTCGATGGCAAGGGTTGCATAGACCGCAGGGCCCGCGTGGCCCTTGGAGCAGACAAGCTTATCACGGTTTTCCCACGTGGGGTTCTTGGGGTCATAGCGCATGACGCTGCCGTACAGAACGGCCAGCGCGTCTGCGATGCTGAGGCTGCCGCCAATGTGGCCAAAGCCGCGGGCCTTCAGCTCTTCGAGAATGCCAATGCGGATTTTCAGCGCGAGCAGCTGCAAATCCTTTCTTTCGTTCTGCGTCATTTCGGATCCTCCTCATTATAAATCAAGGACATCGCCGCACAAGCCTGCAAAATGCACTGTCAAAATTGCGCGGTGACGGCCAAGAATTCAGCTTAAATTCTTGCAACGCCGGACTTGCGGGCCGCTTCGGCAACTGCCTTGGCGACGGCCGGGCCGACACGCTTGTCAAACGCCTTGGGGATGATATAATCCTCCGACAGCTCATCGTCAGAGATGAGGCCGGCCAGCGCCTCTGCGGCAGCCATCTTCATCTCTTCGTTGATATCGGATGCGCGTACGTCGAACGCGCCGCGGAAGATGCCGGGGAAGGCCAGAACATTATTGATCTGGTTGGGATAGTCGCTGCGGCCTGTGGAGACGACCTTCGCGCCGCCTGCCTTCGCGTCGTCCGGGAAAATTTCCGGCGTCGGGTTGGCGCAGGCGAAGATGATTGCATCGCGGTTCATGGTCTTGACCATCTCGGTTGTGACCATGCCGGGCGCGGAGACGCCGATGAACACGTCGGCGCCGGTCAGCATATCGGCCAAACTGCCGGACTTATGATCGAGGTTCGTGACCTCGGCCATCTCTTCTTTGATCCAGTTGAGGCCCTCGCGGCCCTTATAGATGGCGCCCTTGCGGTCGCACATGGTGATGTTTTTGAAGCCCGCGGAAAGAAGCAGCTTTACAATCGAAATGGCAGCAGCGCCTGCGCCGGAGGTGACAACCTTGACGTCCTCTTTCTTCTTGCCGACGACCTTCAACGCGTTCGTGAGGCCCGCAAGCGTAATGACAGCCGTGCCGTGCTGGTCGTCGTGGAAGATGGGAATGTCGCACTTTTCTTTCAGCTTGCGCTCAATCTCAAAGCACCGGGGCGCGGAGATATCCTCCAGATTGATGCCGCCAAAGGAGCCAGAGATCAGGTAAACGGCGTTTACAAACTCGTCAACGTCCTTTGTCTTCACGCAAAGCGGGAATGCGTCCACGTCGCCGAAGGATTTGAACAGCACGCACTTGCCCTCCATGACGGGCATGCCGGCCTCGGGGCCGATGTCGCCGAGACCCAAGACGGCTGAGCCGTCGGTGATGACGGCGCAGAGGTTCCAGCGGCGGGTCAGATCATAGCTTTTGTTGATGTCCTTCTGAATCTCCAGGCACGGCTGCGCGACGCCGGGGGTGTAGGCCAGAGACAGATCGTCCTTCGTCTCGACCGGCACCGTAGCCTTCACTTCAATTTTGCCCTTCCATTCGGCATGCAGCCGCAGAGATTCTTTTGCGTAATCCATAATTCTTTACTTTCCTTTCTCCGTGACGACCGGCAGTGTGGCCCCGCCAAACGGCATGGCCAGCACAGTCGCGTCCGGACCGTATTTTTGGAATGCTTCGTCAAACGCCTTCTGGGCGCTTGGCTGGGGATTGAGGAAAATGCTGCGCACAAAATCATCCGGCATTTCGCTGACCAGATCGATCTGCGCGTTCTCCAGCACCATCGCGATTGCGGCGGCCTTGTGTCCGCCGAGCTCAAAGTGCTGGCGCACGCGCGCAATCATATCATGTGCATGTTCGGCTTCTATCAGCCACTGCTCAAATTTTGTGCTGCCAAGGCCCTCGTTGCACGCGCCGATGAGGATGATCGTGCCGCCCTTTCTGACGGCGTGCTTGGCATTGTCCAGCGATTTTTGCGTCTGGTAGAGATTGGCGTCCTTCGGCGCGCCGCCCTGCGAGACCAGCACGATGTCGGCCTGTCTTGCAATCGGCTTTCGGTACATCCGGTCGAGATACCGGCAGCCCTCGCGGTGCGCTTCGACAGGGTCTCCAGAAACAGCATATACAATATGTTTGTGCTCGTCAAGTACTACGTTCAAAAGATAGTCCGCTTTGCAGATGGTTCCTGCTTCTTCAATATCCTGGCGCAGGGGATTTGTATCCAGATTGCCCGCGCAGGCGGCGGGGTCGATCATCAGCGAGTGGTTTGCCTGGATGGCGTTTGGCGTGGAGACGCCGGGCATGATGGCCTTGACGCCGCCGGAATACCCGGCAAAATAGTGAAATTCGATGTTTCCCGTGCAGATGCGGAAATCCGCCTCCGCGACGCTGCGGGTGATATCGACCGGTGTGCCGCGGCTGGTGGTGCCCATGTGCACGCAGTCGGCCGGGTCGGAGTCCACGCAGCGGACGGTATTGTAGACGCGTTCACCAGCCAGATGCTTCTGCTCGTCCGGCGTATGGTGCCGGTGCGAGCCGAGGGCGAAGACGACAGTGATATCCTCCGCGCGGCACCCGGCGGCAAAGAGCTCGTCGATGAGAGCGGGCAGAATTTCATAGCTTGGCGCGGGGCGGGAAATGTCGCTGGCGATGATGGCGATTTTCTGGCCGGGCTTTGCAAGCGTGCGAAGCTTCGGCGCGCCGATGGGGTGGTCCAGCGCCCAGCGCACAGCGTCTTCGCCGCGGCGCTCGTGCGCAATCGGATTGGAAACCAGCACGTCCATGACGTTGCGGTCGGGGACCTCAACGGTCTGTACGCCGGTGCCGTAGCCAAATTCAAGCTTCATGGCGCTACCTCAGAAGACCTGCGCGGCGTGGCGCAGCGCCTTGACGACGGGGAGCTCTTCTCCCGTGAGGAAGCGGATGAGCGCGCCGCCGCCGGTGCAGACATAGCCGAGCTTGTCCTTGACCTTGTATTTTGCCGCGGCCGTTACGCTGTCGCCGCCGCCGACGACGGTGAAGCCCGCGGAGGCAGCCAGCGCCTCAAAGACAGTTTTGGTGCCAAGCTCCGTCTCCGGCTTTTCAAAGATGCCCATGGGGCCGTTGACGAAGACGGTCTTTGCTGCGAGGATGACGGCCTCATAGGCCTTGGCCGTCTCGCTGCCGATATCGACAGCGCAGATATCGGCGGGAACCGAGCCGACGGCGCACTCCTTGCGTTCGCCGTTTTCTACGTAGGCAAGATCCGACGGAAGAACAATCTTATCGCCGTATTTTTCGTAAATGCCCTTGGCCTTTTCAATGAACTCGCCGTAGTTGCTCTTATAGATGAAGTCCAGGCTGCCCTGGCCGATGGCCTCGCCCTTGGCCGCAAGCAGAATGTTGCCGACCAGACCGCCGGTCAGGACGGTGTCTGCCACGCCGCTTCCGAGCACGGTCTCCATCATCATAAAGGCGTCGGAAATTTTGGAGCCGCCGAGGACAAACACGCACGGCTTGGCAGGGGACTCCATCAGTTCGGAGATGACGCAGTATTCTTTTTCAAACAGCCGGCCCATTGCCGAAGGCAGAACCTGTTCAAAACCGCAGAGGCTGGGCTGGTCGCGGTGCGCCGCGGCAAACGCGTCGCAGACATAATAATCTGCCAGCGGCGCGAGCTTTTCTACAAGCAGCGTCTTGGCCTGCTGCTCGTGTGTAAGCTGCAGCTTGAGCTCAAAGAGCGTCTGCTCCTCCGAGACGTAGCGCACGTTGTCCAGAAGCAGAATTTCGCCGGGCTTTAATGCCTGAATCGCGGCGCGCGCCGCCGGGCCGCAGACATCGTCGATCCACTGCACCGGCCGGTCGAGCAGCTGCTCGAGCACCTTCGCGTGCGGGCGCGTGCAGTAGAAGTTTTTATATTCAATATCGCTGCCCTGATGGGCCAGCAGCACCAGCTTCGCGCCGCGGCCGGACAGCTCCTGAATGGTCGGCACGCACGCTTCAATGCGGGCGGTACTCTTGAGGGTATCGGTCACGCGGTCGACCGGCTGGTTCAGATCGAGCCGGCACAGCACGGTTTTTCCGGCCACATCCAGCTCATCGAGTGTATGAATTCCAAAACGCATGGTAAATTTCCTCCTAAAATAGACCGGTGGGACAAGGCCAACGCCTTGTCCCACCTTGGCCGCAGGGGTATATGTCTGTCTGCTGCGAGGTGTTAACATGAGGGGGACTCTCCGTATCCCCCGGAACAGCAGACAAGCGGGTGCTTACTTCTTGAACTTGCCGATGCCCAGATACTTGTTGGTCATGGCGGTGCCCTCTTCGCGCGTCAACTGCATCTTGGTTGCGGCGCGGATGGCGTCCATGGTCTCCGGGATGGTGACGGATTCCTGCGGAATGTTGATGGCATACATGATATCGTTGCCGGACTCGACAATGGAGTCTTCCCACAGGCCGATTTCGTACATATCGCCGCGGCGGTTGCCAAGATCACGGGCGTACTTGAAGAACGAGGCATTGCCCTTGAAGCCTTCGTCGATGGTGACGGTGCGGATTCTCGGATGCTTGCGGAACGCTTCGAGCGCCATTTCCTTGGTGATCTTCTTGCCGTCCTTTGCGGTGGCGAGGACGGTGATGATGTGGCCGTGGGTGACGGGGGTATGAACGAGAATGCCCGTTGCTTCCACGTGCGGCATGATGGTCATCAGGTCGACGGCCTGGTGCGTCGGGGCCTTATCCATCTGCAGCGCGTTCGTCAGGCCGCGGTGATAATCGCCGGGGTCAGCCACGCGGCGGATGATGGTGATGGCGACCTTCTCAATGCCGATTTCGCGGTCGAGGCAGTCAACGGTACGGATCAGGCCCGTAGTGTTGCAGGAGGTCAGCTTCAGATAGTTCTGGCCGACGCCCTTTTCATAGTTGGCATAGCCGTGGAAGAACACATCGGCAACGGAGTTCTTTTCGCCGCCCTGGAAGATGGCCTTGACGCCGTACTTGTCGTAGTAGTTTTCCTTGTTCTTTGCGCCGACGCCGCCGGGAGCGGAGTCGAGCATGATGTCAACGCTCTTGCACAGCTCGTCGAACGTGCCGGCAACGGGAATGTCCTTGGCTTCAAACGCGGACTTGTCAGCGCCGTCAACCAGATAGAGGTTGTACTTCACGCCGTTCGCGCCGATCATGTCGCGCTCACGCAGCGCCTGGATGGAGAGCGTCGGGGCAAGATCAGCAATGCCGACCAGCTCCATATCTTCCTGCATGGCTACGCCGTCGGCAAGTCTCTGGCCGATCGTGCCGTAACCGGCAACACCAACTCGAATCTTTTTCATTGTGCGTTCCTCCGGAAATTTGAAATCTGAAATGGTAAATTTGTAGTTGAACCAACCAACTCGTGGTAACTGCTTGTCAACAATGATAGCAACTTATGGTTAATTTGTCAATATGTTAGCGGCGTATTTGCGGATATAATTTCGAACCGACTCAGAATTTGATCACGCTCTTGATGACCTCTTGCTTGTGGTTGGCGCAGAAGTCGAAGGCCTGCTGGGTCTGCTCAAAATCATAGGTGTTGGAGACGATCTTGCTGATCGGGATCTGGCCGCTGGAGACGGCCTCGAGAGCCATGGCAAAATTGTTGCGGTAGCGGTAGATTGTGCGCACCTCGGCCTCGCGGTACATCAGATCCATGAACCGGTAGGGCGTGGGGGCATTGATGTTGCCGACCATGACGATGATGCCGCAGCGGCACACCAGATCCGGCGTCTGCGCGGCGGTATGGGGGCTGCCGGCGGTTTCAAAGACAACGTCGGCGCCCTCGCCGTTTGTCATCTGCATGACGCGCTGTGTGACGTCCTCGTTTGAGGCGTTGACAACCTCGTCTGCGCCGAGCTCGAGCGCCTTGGCAAGGCGGTTCTCAAACAGGTCGACAACCATAATTTTCGATGCGCCCATCGCCCGGCAGGCCAGCATTGTGGTAAGGCCGATGCAGCCGCTGCCGAGAATCACGACGCGCTTGCCGAGCGAGACCTCGCCGCGGCTGGCGGCGGACAGACCCACAGCCAGCGGCTCAATGAGCGCGCCTTCCTTGGTGCTGACGTTATCGGGAAGCTTGAAGGCGTTCTGCGCGGGAAGAACGGCGTAGTTGCGCAGCATGCCGTCATAGGGCGGGACGGAGGGGAAGATGACGTGCGGGCACATATTATAGTGGCCGGATTTGCACATCTTGCAGACGCCGCAGGTGATCTGCGGCTCAATGCAGACGCGATCGCCCGGGTGAAGCGATGTGACCTCGCTTCCGACGGTTTCCACCGTGCCGGCGCATTCATGGCCGAGAATGAACGGCAGAGCGAAGCGCTTGCCCTTGCGCTCACAGCTCTGGTAAAAATGGACGTCAGAGCCGCACACGCCGACATATTCCATCCGCAGACAGATATCAGCCGGGCCCATATGCATCTCGGGGGCCGGACCAATTTCAATGCGCGCGATGTCTGTCAGATAAGCTGCACGATTTTCCTTTGTCATTTTTGTCAATTCCTTTCAATATTTTTGTTAAATCTATATTATATTGCTATCATGCAACAGAGAAACCAAAAAGTCAACAGAAGAATTGACCAAAACGGTGATTAAATTTCAGAATTTGGTCAGGTAGTGGGCGCACAAGGGAGCGCAAAATATAGTTGACATTTTGCTATTCTGGAAATATAATCACATTACAAGCGATAAATATGACATTTTACTTATAAAATGCTCTATTTTCGGAACTTTTTGATAAATGAAATTTTGAACTGATTTTTTGCTGGCAAATTTCAATATGTAACATAAAATCAGCCAAAACTCCAAAATCCAGCATGCGAATTCCGAAAAATGAAATTAGCTTCACGAAGGAGGATACTATGGAGCAAATTGATTTCAAAAAGATGCGGCGTCTGAGCGCAGACATCCGCATCGAGACCGTCCGGGCAATCGGGCAGGCCGGCTTCGGCCACATTGGAGGCTCGGCTTCCATTGCGGACGTTCTGGCGGTTCTATACGGCGGCGTGATGAGAATCGACCCCAAGAACCCCAAGTGGGAGGACCGGGACTGGCTCGTTCTTTCCAAGGGCCACTGCGCGCCGGGCCTTTACGCCGCGCTGGCGCTGGCGGGCTTCTTCCCGATGGACTGGCTCAAGACCATCAACAAGCCCGGCACCAACCTTCCCAGCCACGCCGACTGCAAGAAGGTTCCGGGCGTTGACATCAGCACCGGCTCTCTCGGCCAGGGCATGTCCTCGGCTGTCGGCATTGCGCTCGGCAACCGCTATCAGGGCCGCGACAGCTATACCTATTGTATCCTGGGCGACGGCGAGACGAATGAAGGCCAGGTCTGGGAGGGCGCGGAAGCGGCCACGCAGTTTGAACTGGACCATTTCATCGCCTTCATCGACTGGAACAAAAAGCAGCTTGACGGCAGACTCGAGCAGATCATCAACCCCGTCGACCTCGCGGCCAAGTTCACAGCCTTCGGTTTTGATACGCAGGTCGTCAAGGGCTATGACGTCGAAGAGATTTACAACGCGATTGCGCGCGCCAAGAGCGTTAAGGGCAAGCCCCACATGATCGTGCTTGACACCATCAAGGGCATCGGCATCAGCTTTGCCGAGCAGGTGGAGTTCAACCACTATCTGACCTTTGGTCCTGAGCAGGCCGAAGAGGCGGTCGCCGAAATCGAAAAGAGATTTGCAGAAGGTACATATCCGGGAGGTGAGCTGTCATGGTAAAGGTTCTGAAAGAGCATCCGGTCGATACGCTGGATATGCGCGCGGCGTACTGCAATACGCTCATCGAAGAGGCCGAAAAGGACCCGCGCATCGTTGCCATCGACTGCGACCTCTGCTCGTCGATGGGCATGAAGCCGTTCGCGCAGAAGTATCCTGAGCGGCACTTCAACGTCGGCATCGCCGAGTCCAACGGCGCCGGCATCGCAGGCGGCCTGTCCGCCACGGGCCTGATCCCGTTTTTCCATACCTTCTCGGCTTTCGCCAGCCGCCGCGTCTATGACCAGGTCTTCCTGACCTGCGCCTACGCCGGCCAGAACGTCAAGATCATCGGCGGCGACGCCGGCATTACCGCCTCGTATAACGGCGGTACGCATATGTCCTTTGAGGATATGGGCATCATGCGCGTGCTTCCCACGCTGACCGTTCTTGAGCCGACCGACGCTGTGATGATGAAGAGCATCACGCGCCAGCTTGTGAACTATCCCGGCGTTGTGTATCTGCGCACGCCGCGCAAGGCGACGGTCAAAATTTACGAAGAGGGTTCAGAGTTTGAAATCGGCAAGGCCGTGACCGTCCGCGACGGCAGCGACGTGACGATCTTCACGCTCGGCCTGTGCGTCAGTGAGTCGCTCAAGGCGGCGGAGATCCTGGAAAAAGAGGGCATCTCGGCGCGCGTGGTCGACATGTTCACAATCAAGCCCATTGACGCGGCCTGCGTTATTGAATGCGCCAAGCAGACCGGCGCCGTTGTCACGGCGGAGAACCACAACATCATCGGCGGCCTTGGCAGCGCCGTGGCGGAGGTTCTGGTGGAAAATGTCCCCGTTCCCATGGAGCGCGTCGGCGTAAAGGACGAGTTCGGCGAGGTCGGCGAGGTGGAGTACCTCATCGAGCGCTTTGGTCTGACGGCGCCGCATATCGTCGAGGCGGCAAAGAAGGCCGTCGCAAGAAAAAAGTAAATCTGTCCGAACGGACAAAACCAATATTAAAATTTAAAGGAGAAGAACAATGAGCGAAGTTATCAGAAAGAAGTATTGTGTTGGCGGCGAGTGGAAAGAATCCAAGACCGAAAAGTGGCTGCCTGTTACCGACTCTTCCACGGGCGAACTGATTGCGGAGGTTCCGTGCTGCACGCAGGACGAACTACTTGAAGCCATCGACGCGGCCGACAAGGCATTCCCCGAATGGAGCCAGATGTCCCTTTCCAAGCGCACGCAGATGATGTTCAACTGGAGAAACATTCTCGTTGCACATCTGGACGAGCTGACCTTCCTCTGCGCGAAGGAACTCGGCAAGACGCTCAACGAGGCCAAGGGCGATGTTCTCAAGGCCATCGAGCCGACCGAACTTGCCTGCGCAACGCCGTTCATCACCCAGGGCAGCGCGTCTCTGCAGGTGACCACCGGCTTTGACACCGCTTCTTACCGTATGCCGCTCGGCGTTGTGGCGGGCATCGTTCCGTTCAACTTCCCGGCGATGATTCCCTGGGGCTGGATGGTTCCGCTGGCCATCGCTACCGGCAACACCGTCGTTCTGAAGGCCGCTTCCTTCACCCCGCTGACCTCGATGCGTATCATGGAGCTGTTCTATGAAGAGGGCAAGTTCC
>CAKUCT010000004.1 GCA_934643765.1 uncultured Oscillospiraceae bacterium | reverse complement strand
TCGATTGCCTTGCAGGCAAGCTCGAGGTTCTTCGTTCTCGCAGCGTTTGCGGTGTGCGGGCTGTCATAGGACGCAAGAACATCTGCAAAATACGTCTTCTTGAGCTCTTCCAGCGTTACCTCCGGCACCAGATCCTCCATTTGAATGGTAATGACCTCACCGGCCTTTGCCATCGCCAGCTGCTGGGTGTAATACGGAAGATCAAAGCCGTAGCCGTTGACCTCCGGCACCAGTTCCTTCTTTTCTTCGTCGTAATACGCGTCGGTCATCTCCTTGCAGTATTTGTCGTAATACTGCTGCAGATCAACCGATTCGCACGGAACGGTGTCATAGTCAAAACTGAGATCGCTGAAATCACCGGACGAGAACCGCGCAAGCACGGCCTCATAGAGCTTGTCGGCGTCGAGCGAGATGGCAGGAGAACCGGCCGTGATGGTGATGGTTCCGGCGTCCTCGTTGACCTTCACAATGGGGTCAATTTTGTCAGACGCGCAGTCGCGTGCGGTCTGGTCGATGAGCGTGCGGATATACTCCGTGTCCAGATTCAGACTGGAATCGAGGTCAACAGAATACTCTGTCTTTCCTGCGCGCAGATATTTGATGACAGCCGAGACCGGGCCGCCGGAGCGACCGTACTGCATCGCCTCGTCAATAGCCTGGTCGGGGTTGAGCGCAACCTGCGTTACCTCCGGGCTCAGGCTGATGGTCCGGTCGGGAAGCACGACGTTCAGCGTATCGCTGGCATAGCTCTGCTGAACGGCTTCAGAGACGGCAGAAATTGCCGCGTCCCGCTTGAGTCCGCCGACATTGATGCCGGCGACGTAGACATTCGGATAAATCGCATCCTGATTTTTCAGGATAAATCCATACGAGCAGACGCCAAGCACCACAATGACGACCAGCGCCAACGCGATGACCAGCCCCTTTTTGCCGCCGGATGCCTTTGGTGCCTTCGGCGGCTTCGCGGCCTTGCCCGCATGCTGTTCCGCCATGGACGGCTTCGGCGCGGGAGCGCGGCTCTGCTCAAACTTTCCTTTCTTTCTGATAAGAATCCCTCCTATCTCCACCGGCGAAAACCGCCGGGAGCTGGTATTATGACAACTACCATTATATCGAAAGCCGTCAATTTTTGCAACGGCATTTCAACCAAGAATCCCGCGCAAATTATGAATTTATCCTTAAGATTTGTGTGGCTTGGCAGCCGGTTCCGGATTATTTTGCCCGGATCAGGCAATAGCGGTCCACCAGCTGCTGCGCCAGCTTCAGAGAATCCTCGCCCGGCTTGAGCCGCAGCGTGATGGCCGGCGTCTTCCCGGCGGCAAAGAACACGCGCCCCTTGAATGCGGGCTCTTCGCAGAGGGTGCTGATGGCGCCAAAATCGAAAACGCCGAGCGAGACTGTCAGCTGCTCTGACTTTTGGCTGATTTCAACGATTCCGGCGGCCGCTGCGCGCGCGCGCAGCAGCGCGATGGCAATCAGATTCATAACGCCCTTCGGGGGATCGCCGTACCGGTCGACGATTTCATCCAGCAAATCGTCTGCGTCCTCCTGTGTACGGATGGCCGCCATGCGGCGGTAAAGATCCATCCGCTGCTCGCCGGAGGAAACATAGATTTTGTCAATATTGGCCGTGACGTTGAGATCTGCCGTACACTCCGGCTCCTTGAGCGACTCTTCGCCGCGCTCTTCAAGAACCGCGTCCTCCAGCAGCTTCAGATACATATCGTAGCCGACCGAGAGCATATGGCCCGACTGCTCCGAGCCAAGCAGATCGCCTGCCCCGCGGATTTCCAGATCCCGCATTGCAATTTTAAAGCCCGAGCCGAACTCGGCGTATTCGCGGATGGCCTCCAGTCGCTTTTCCGCAACTTCTGAGAGCACCTTTCCCCGGCGGAACGTGAGATAGGCGTAGGCGTGACGGTTGGAGCGGCCGACGCGGCCTCTGAGCTGGTGCAGCTGGGCAAGACCCAGCCGGTCGGCATCTTCAATGATGAGCGTGTTGACGTTTGGAATATCGATGCCGGTTTCAATGATCGTCGTGCAGACCAGAATCTGGACCTGCCCTTCACTCATGGCCTGCATCACGTCTGAAAGCTGCTCCTGGTTCATCTTTCCGTGGGCCACGGCGATGGACACGTCGCCGAGCCGCTCTTTGAGCTTGGCGGCGCACTGGTCGATGGACTCTACGCGGTTGTGCAGATAATAGACCTGTCCCCCGCGCGCCAGTTCCCGGCGGATGGCTTCATCAAGAATCCGGTCGCTGTGCTCCAGCACGAACGTCTGTACCGGGTAGCGGTCGTGCGGCGGCTGTTCGATGGTCGACATATCGCGAAGACCGGACAGCGCCATGTTGAGCGTGCGCGGGATCGGCGTTGCCGACAGCGTCAGAACGTCCACACCGCGGGAAATTTCCTTCAGCCGCTCCTTGTGGCTGACGCCGAAGCGCTGCTCCTCATCGACAATCAGAAGCCCCAGGTCCTTGAAATGCACGCTCTTCTGCAGCAGCTTGTGCGTGCCGATGATGAGATCAATCTTTCCGGACTGCAGTTCCTGCAGTGTCTTTTTGATCTGCGCGGGCGTGCGGAAGCGCGAGAGCACATCGATTGTCACTGGGAACGAGCCGAAGCGCTTGAGCGCTGTCAGATAGTGCTGCTGGGCAAGGACGGTTGTGGGAACCAGAATGGCCGCCTGCTTGCCGTCCAGAATGCACTTCATCACCGCGCGCAGCGCAACCTCCGTCTTGCCGAAGCCGACATCGCCGCAGAGCAGCCGCTCCATTGGCGCCGGGGATTCCATGTCGTGCTTGATTTCGGCAATGGCGCGCAGCTGATCGTCGGTTTCGGCGTATTCAAAGCTCTCTTCGAATTCTTTCTGCCAGGGACTGTCCGCCGCGAAGGCAAAGCCCGGGCGGCGCTTTCGCTCGGCATAGAGCTGGATGAGACCGGCGGCCAAGTCCTTGGCGGCGGCTTTTGCTTTGGCCTTTGCCTTCTGCCATTGGTCGCCGCCGAGCTTATTGAGCCGGACGGACTGGTTTTCTCCACCGGAGCCGATGTATTTGCTGACAAGATCAAGCTGCGTCGCCGGGACATAGAGCGTATCTGTACCCTGATAGGCGATTTTGACATAGTCCTTGGTAGCGCCGCCGACCTTCATCTGCTCCATGCCAACATAGCGGCCAATGCCGTGGTGCTCGTGAACAACGAGATCGCCCGGCGTGAGATCGGTGAACGATTCCAGCTTTTTTCGGTTGGACGGCGTCTTTTTGGGCTTTGGCGTGCGGGCCGTTTTTTTGGCCAGCAGCTGCCCTTCCGTTAAGATGGCAAAATGCAGCTCCGGATATTCAAGACCGGCGGGTAAAGAGCCGTCTGTCAGAAAAATCTGCCCCGCCTGTGGAAGGTGCACCGCCGGGAAGGCAAGCAGCGCGTTGACGCCTTCTTTGCCCAGCATTTCCTTGAGAATTTCGCCGCGCCGTCTGCCGCCGCACAGAACGAGGCAGCCGTATTCGTTTCGCACATAGCCCTTGAGATCGCTGACAGCGGTCTCTAAGCTCCCGCCGTAGCCCGGCAGCTGCCGGGCTGTGACAGATAGAAGCTGCCTTGGCGGCAGACTTTCCGGAAAACGCGCGGAGAGGAAGCTGTCAAAGTAAACGGCGGGCCGGCCCTTTACCCGGCCTGCCAGATCTTCAAAGGAAACATAAAAATCGCAGAGCTCGCCCGCGAGCCGTCCGGACTCCAGAAACGCGTCCAGGCCCAGACCAAACTCTTCCTCCTGCGCCTTGGCCGCGCGGGCCAGCGCGCCGTGGTCGCAGAAATAGACGCAGGCGTCCAGCGACAGATAGTCCAGCGCGCAGGCAAACTCCGGATAGATCAGCGCCATATACCGGTCAGCGGCAGGGAAATTGATCCCGCTTTGCAGCGCCTGCATATCCTGTGTCAGCGTCTGGATGAGATTTTCATGCGGCGCTTTGCGCCGCTTCTGGCGTGAGATCAGCTCCTGCATGTCGCGGCAGAGTCCGGAAATACCGTCCGGGTGCAGCTGCGGCAGACTTTCTGCCACAGGCAGCAGAACCACCTCTTCGGTGTTTTCCGTCCGGCGCTGGGTGGTCGGGTCAAAATAGCCCATGGCGTCAAGCTCATCGCCAAAAAATTCGCACCGCACCGGGAGATTTTCTCCCGGAGAAAACACGTCCAGAATGCCGCCGCGCAGTGCAAACTGCCCCACGCCTTCCACCAGGGACGTTCTCGTATAGCCCGCCTGCGTCAGCTGGAGCGTCAGTTCGTCCGGGTCGACGCTTGCGCCTACGCGCAGATGGATGCTTGCGCGGAAAAGTGTTTCGCGCGGCATTGTGCGCAGCATCAGGCTCCCTAAGCTTGCAATCAGCAGCGGAATTTTTCCGCGCGCCAAATCATACAAAATCCGAAGCCGCTTCTGCTCCCACTGCCGGGAGACGCCCGCCGCGTCGACAAAGGTCAGCTCGCGCTCGGGAAGAACGGCCGCCTGCACACCGAGAAAGCTGGAAAGCTCCTCCTGCAGCCGGCCCGCCGCCATCTCATCCTGACAGATCAGAAGCGAAGGACGCGAGGACGCGGCATGCAGCGCGGCAATAAAGTGGCTGCGTGTGATCTGGCTGAGACCGGAGACGGCGCAGACATCTCCGCGCGAGATGCTTTGCAGCATCTTCTGATATTCCGGACTTTGATCCAGCGCCTGCAAAAGAATATTCATGCGGTCCAAGCCTCCTAAGACTTCAAAAATATGGTAATCATAGCGATGACAAGCACCCTCATGGCTCAAAGCCATGGGGGTAAACAGAAAATGCGCGCCGCCCGCGCGGAAAAATGCACGGACGGACGTTATGCTCCATTATATGCCGCGGCGGCCTTTTCTGTGCCCTGCTCTACAATGCAGAGCGCGGCCTGCGCCGCGTGTTCCAGCGCAAGGTCAAACGCGGCCTTGTCCTCCGGCGCGATGTTGGACAGCACCCAGTCGGCCAGATCATAGTCCGGATGCGGCTTTGCGCCGACGCCGACCTTCACGCGCGGGAACTGATCCGTGCCGAGGCTGGAGATGATGGACTTGATGCCATTGTGCCCGCCGGCAGAGCCGCTCTTGCGCACACGGATGCGCCCGACCGGCAGGCTGATATCATCAAAAATCACGATGATGCGCTCCGGCGGAATCTTATAAAAATGCGCGCACGGCTCCACGGACAGCCCGGACGCATTCATAAACGTATCCGGCTTCAGAAGAATCAGACGATTGCCCTTGTAGTCGCACAGGCAGGTTTCCCCTTTGAATTTTGGCTTGTTGATGCGCACGGAGAGCTTCTTTGCCAGCAGGTCAAGCGCAAGAAAGCCGGTGTTGTGCCGCGTGGCGGCATACTCCCGGCCAGGATTGCCGAGACCGGCGATGAGCCAGGTCTCGGCAGAATTGGCGGAAAAAAACATATCAGAACAAAACGGACATAGACGTCTCTTCGTAAATTCTCTGGATTGCGTCAGCAAAGACCGGGGAAACGTCGATATAGTGGATCTTCTTGGAGACATTTTCAGGCGCCGGGATGGTGTTGAGCAGCGTCAGCTCTTTGATGCAGCTGTTGTCGATGCGCTCCATGGCGGGGCCGGACAGCACGCCGTGCGTTGCGCAGGCATAGACCTCCGTTGCGCCGCCGGTTTCCACAATCGCCTGCGCGGCGTTGCAGAGAGAGCCGGCCGTGTCTACCATGTCGTCAAACAGGATGCACTTCTTGCCCTTGACGTCGCCGATGACGTTCATAACCTCGCACTGGTTCGCGCGCTCGCGGCGCTTGTCCACGATGGCAAGGCTCATGCCCATCTTGTTGGCAAACGAACGGCTCCGGGCGACGGAACCGACGTCGGGGGAGACGACGACCATCTCTTCCGGATTTTCAAACTTTTCGTGATAATACTTCACGAACACAGGGTTGGAATGCAGGTTATCCACAGGGATATCGAAGAAGCCCTGAATCTGCGCGGCATGCAGGTCCATCGTCAGCACGCGGTCAGCACCGGCGGCTTCGATCATGTTGGCGACAAGCTTTGCCGAGATGGGATCGCGGCCCTTGGCCTTGCGGTCCTGGCGGGCATAGCCGAAATACGGAATGACAGCCGTGATGCGGCCGGCGGATGCACGGCGGCAGGCGTCGATCATGACGAGCAGCTCCATCAGGTTGTTGTTGACGGGCTTGCAGGTGGATTGAACGAGGAACACATCGCTTCCGCGGACAGACTCGTTGATGGTCAAGGAAACCTCGCCGTCTGCGAACGTGGTCACGGCGCAGTCGCCCATGGGCAGCCACAGCTTGCGGCAAACGCCCTCAGCAAACGGACGGTTGGCGTTGGCGCAGAATACCTTGACGTTTTTACCGTGAGAAATCATATGAAATTACCCCCCAAGTTAAATTCCGGTTTTGTTCTTCTGATGTAATAGATGATTTATTCAGCGGCGTGCGGCCGCGGGAATACAGCTTATTTTTCCTTCAGCTTGTGGCGGCTGGACCAGTCCTTTTTATTCTGCTGGCGCGCGCGTGCAATCGCAAGCGCCATCGCGGGAATATCGTCTGTGATGGTGGAGCCTGCGGCGATGTACGAGCCCTCGCCCACGCGCACGGGTGCGATCAGGTTGGTGTTGCAGCCGATGAAGGCGTTGTCTTCAATGACGGTGCGGAACTTTTTCGCGCGGTCATAGTTGACCGTCACCGTGCCGCAGCCGAAGTTGATGTTCTTGCCGACGTCGCTGTCGCCGACATAGGTCAGATGCGAAATTTTGGTGCCGTCTCCGATGTTGGAGTTCTTGATCTCCACAAAGTCGCCCACGCGCACGCAGTTTCCGACGCTCGAGCCCGGGCGGATATAGGCAAACGGGCCGACGTGGGTGTCGTAGCCGACGGAGGAGTTATAGACCTGCGAAGCGTTGACCTTCGTGCCGTCTCCGATGCGCGCGTTTTCCAGATAGCTGTTCGGGCCGATGGTGCAGTTCTTGCCGACGGAGGTCTGCCCGCGCAGGATGGTTCCCGGCAGGATTGCCGTTCCGGGGCCGACGGAGGCCGCGGGGTCAATATAGGTTGTGTTGTAGTCCCAGATCTCAACGCCCTGGCGCGAGAGCTCATAGAGCTTTGACCGGGACAGAACCGGCTGCCAGTCGGTCATCTCCTGCAGATCAGCTACACCATACACGCCGTCGCGGTCTGTATACGGGACGCCGTGATCCTTTAAAAATGCGGTAAAGATGAACTTTTCATCAAGCGCCGCCATTAAGGCCGACTTTGATACCGAGCTGACCGGGCTTGCGATTGGCGCTGCATCGAACTGGCTCTCATCGGCCGCGAACGGCAGAATGACAGCCGGGCCGGTGACGACGATGATGTCCTCTTCCTGTTCATCGGATGTGGACAAAAAGACGTGCAGCTGGTCGGATGTGGTCTCTGCCGAAGGGCAGCTGAACTCGATATCGTCCGGGAAGCAAGCCCGCGCTTCGCGCTTGAACCGCTCGTGGCAGACCAAAAAGAACCGCCCAACGCCACCGGCAATCAAAGAGGACGCCAGCCAGGAAAGTAAAGGCGTACCCATGATATTTTGCAGCATCATCGGGCGGGAAAAACCGGTCTTCGGCGTATCATCGGGAATAAAAATCACAGCGGAGAGTCCAGCCAACGCACTCACACATCCTTCCATACGAAAAACAACATAGTCATACATATTGACATTATAGCAGATCATGCTGCGTTTGTATAGGAATTTCCTCGGGAATTTTGGAAAAAATACAGATATAGGCCGGTGCAAAACCGGGCGAAGATTGCACAATGCGGGAAACTATGGTATACTGACAGAACAAATGATGCGGCAGCGCCGGAAAAGGACGCGTCTGCCCGAAAAAAGAGGACAGAAGTTATGCTAGAACTGAAAGATCTTTGTTTCTCCGCCGCGGACGAGGGCGGAAAGGTGGATATTCTCAAGCACGTAAACCTGTGCGTGGAAGACGGAAAGTTTATTGTCATCACCGGCCCGAACGGCGGCGGCAAGACGACGCTCGCCAAGGCGGTGATGGGTCTGGTCCAGCCGACGGCGGGGCAGATCATCTGGAACGGAACGGATGTCACGGATCTGTCCATCACGGACCGGGCAAAGCTTGGCATCTCCTATGGTTTCCAGCAGCCGCCGCGCTTCAAGGGTGTGCGCGTATCCGATCTTCTGAACATCGCAGCCGGAAAGACGCTCGGCCATGACGAGGCATGTTCCTATCTGACGAAGGTCGGCCTGTGCGCAAGAGACTATCTTACGCGCGACGTGGACACAAGCCTGTCCGGCGGCGAGGTCAAGCGCATTGAGATTGCGACGATTCTGGCCAAGAACGCGAGCCTGATGGTCTTTGACGAGCCGGAGGCCGGCATCGATCTGTGGTCGTTTGCGCGGCTGACGGAGACTTTCCAGCGCCTTCATGATGAAGGCGGGCGGACAATCATCATTATCTCCCACCAGGAGCGCATCATCCGCCTGGCGGATGAGATTGTCCTCATCTCCGGCGGCCAGGTTGCGGCCAGAGGGACGGCCGATGATATTTATCCGCAGATTCTGGCCGAGACGGTCACGGGCTGCAACATGCTGGAGGTGAACGGAACATGCTGAACGACGTACAAAAGCACATTTTACAGATTGTCGCCGATATGGCGGGCGAAAATACGCCGGGCGCGGTCAATATCCGTTCAGACGGCCAGAAGGCTTTCCGCCACAATACGGATAACATTGAAATTGTCTCCAAAACCGACAAGGATGGCATTGACATCAAGATCAAGCCCTACACAAAAAATGAGAACGTTCACATTCCCGTTGTTCTGACAAAGTCCGGGTTCCACGATATGGTCTACAACGACTTCTTTGTCGGCGAAGACTCGGAGGTTACGATTGTAGCCGGCTGCGGCATTCACAACTGCGGCGACTGCGACTCCCAGCACGACGGCATCCACACGTTCTATGTGGAAAAGAACGCAAAGGTGACCTACATCGAAAAGCACTACGGCGAGGGCGAAGGCACCGGCAAGCGGATTTTAAATCCGCAGACGATTGTCTATCTGGCAGAAGGCGCATCGATCACGATGCTGACAAGCCAGATTGCGGGTGTGGACGATACGAAACGCTACACCAAGGTCGTCGCCGAGGGCGCAAACTCGGAGGTTATGATTACCGAGAAGCTTCTGACGCATGCCGATCAGCACGCGGTGAGCGAAATGGACGTCATTCTGAACGGCGAAGGCTCGCGCACGCGCGTGATCTCCCGCTCGGTTGCAAAGGAAGCGTCCACGCAGGTCTTCTATCCCAGAGTCCAGGGCAACGCCCCCTGCTTTGGCCATGTGTCGTGCGACGCGATCATCATGGGCACGGCAAAGGTGCGCGCGATTCCGGAAATTTCGTGCAACCACGTGGACGCGGGCCTGATTCACGAGGCTGCCATCGGCCGCATCGCGGGCGAGCAGCTTCTGAAGCTGGAGACGCTGGGCCTTACCCCGGAAGAGGCGGAAGAGAAGATTCTCGAGGGCTTCCTCCGCTGAAACCTTGTCTGCCGGTTTCAAGGAAACAGAACAGACAAATCAGAAGCGATACTTGGCGCTGTTCAGGTATCGCTTTTTTATGGAAAAAGGAAACAAAATGACCAACCAAACTTTTTGGGAATGGAAGCCGCAGCTGCAAGAAGTGTGGCGGCTGAGCCTGCCCGCGATTCTGACGCAGATCACGACCATTGCCATGCAGTACATCGACTCTGCAATGGTGGGAAGGCTCGGGGCAAATGCTTCCGCGGCTATCGGCCTCGTCGCGTCGAGCACGTGGCTGTTCAACGGCGTTTGTTATGCCGTCGCCGCTGGATTTTCTGTCCAGGTGGCGCACCGCATTGGAGCTGCCTGCGACAAAGACGCCAGAAACGTTGTCAACCATGGTCTGGTGTCCGCACTGATTGTCTCCGGACTTTTGTGCCTGCTTGGCCTGCTGATTCACGCAAGGCTGCCGGTCTGGCTTGGCGGAGAAGCGGACATTGTCCGCGACGCGGGGCTCTATTTCATGACCTTTGCCATCATGCTTCCGTTTTCCCAGATGAACGCGCTGACCGCGTCTTATCTTCAGTGCGCGGGCGATATGCTCACACCGAGCATTTTGAATGCCGTCATGTGCGTACTGGACGTCGCATTCAACGCGCTGCTCATTCCGCGCCTCGGCGTACTTGGCGCGGGACTTGGCACGATGTTTGCATGCGCGGTGGTGAGCGGGCTGATGTTCTGGCGCTGCTGCTTCAAAAATAGCCAGCTTGCCTTCCGTCGCCGGGAAAAGCAAGCCTTTGACGCAAGAATTCTGAAAACGGCGTTTCGAATCGGCGCGCCTGTTGCCGTGCAGGAGCTGGCAATGAACGGGGCCATGGTCGCAGCGACGGCCATCATCGCACCCTTGGGCGCGGTTGCCGTCGCGGCAAACTCCTTCGCCGTCACGGCTGAGAGTATCTGCTATATGCCGGGCTACGGCATTGCAAACGCGGCCGCGGCGCTGGTGGGCCGCTTCGTCGGCGCGGGCGATATGCCCCAGGCCAAACGCTACGGCAATATCTGCACAGGGCTTGGCGCATTTTTGATGACCTGCACCGGAACTGTCATGATGCTCATCTGCCCGCTGGTGTTTTCACTTCTGACGCCGGTTGCGCAGGTGCAGGCGCTGGCCGTCCGGGTGCTTCGCATGGAGCTGCTGGCCGAGCCGCTGTTCGGTGTGTCCATTGTCGCGGCCGGCGCACTGCGCGGCGCGGGCGATACGCTGGTGCCGAGTCTTCTGAATCTGGGGAGCATCTGGGTGGTCCGCATCGGGCTTGCGCTGCTGCTCGTTCCGCGAATGGGCCTTCCCGGCATGTGGATTGCGATGACGGTGGAGCTGTGCGTGCGCGGCCTTCTGATGCTCTATCGCCAGCATACATCAAAGTATTATCACAGATAGAACTTGCCCGAGCGGCATAGCTTCCGCAAAACCATAAACGAACCCCCTGCTGCAAACGCAGCAGGGGGTTTCGTATACGAAAGACCTCGTAGTGTTTCGCCCCGCAGGGCGAAAAAGATATTGTTAGATGGTGGGCTGGTTTGCAGCTTCGATGATCTTGACGAACTTCTCAGGAACCAGGGAAGCGCCGCCGATCAGACCGCCGTCGATGTCCGGCTGGGCCAGCAGATCGTATGCGTTCTTCTCATTCATGGAGCCGCCGTACAGGATGGAGATTGCACGAGCAATCTTGGCGCCGTACAGCTTGCGGATGACCGTGCGGATGCTCTCGCAGACTTCCTCAGCCTGCTCCGGCGTTGCGGTCTTGCCGGTGCCGATGGCCCAGATGGGCTCGTAGGCGATGATCATCTTGCGGATCTTGTCTTCGCCGACACCCTGCAGGCCGCACTTGATCTGCATGGTGATCCACTCTTCGGTGATGCCCTGCTCACGCTGCTCCAGGCTCTCGCCGACACACATAATGGGCACGAGACCGTTTTCCAGTGCTGCCAGAACCTTGGCGTTCACGTCCTGGTTGCTCTCGCCCATGGCGCGGCGCTCGGAGTGGCCGAGGATGACGTACTTGCAGCCGGCGTCGACGAGCATGTTCGCCGCGATTTCACCGGTGTAAGCGCCGGAAGCGTTGGCGTTGCAGTTTTCAGCGCCGATGCCGACTCTGGTCTCACGCATTGCGCGCACAGCTGCCGGAATGCAGACAGCGGGAACGCACAGCGCCACATCGCACCAACGGCCCTTGGGCATGATGGACTTAAACTCCGTCATGAACTCCTTGGTTTCCGAGGGCGTCTTGTTCATCTTCCAGTTACCGGCGATGACGGTCTTACGATATTTTCTGTTCATAACTTTTCTCCTTTATTGATGCCCGCCGGATCTTTTCGCCCAGAACCGCGTTTGGCCGGGCTCGACGTACACGCGGTACGCCTTCGCCCATCCACCTTGTTCTGAACGAAAATCTCTCGCCGGTTCTAAATATGTTGTTTTGATTTTGATTTCGCTGCCGGAAAAAATCCGGCGGATTTAGGATATAGAATTACTTGTCCTGCAGGCAGGCAATGCCCGGCAGTTCCAGACCTTCGAGGAACTCCAGAGAAGCGCCGCCGCCGGTCGAGATGTGGGTGATCTTATCGGCAAAGCCCAGCTGCTCGCAGGCTGCTGCGGAGTCGCCGCCGCCGACGATGGTAATCGCGTCGGAATCTGCCAGTGCCTGCGCAACGGCAATCGTGCCCTTGGCCAGCGTCGGGTTTTCAAACACGCCCATCGGGCCGTTCCAGACGACGGTCTTTGCATTCTTGACGGCGTCTGCGAACAGTGCGCGCGTCTTCTCGCCGATATCCAGACCTTCCTTGTCGGCCGGGATCGCGGTGACATCCACAGTCTGGACATCAACCGGGCCGTCGATCGGGTTCGGGAACTCGCTTGCAACAACGGTGTCGACCGGCAGCAGGAGCTTGACGCCCTTTTCTTCGGCCTTCTTCATCATATCCTTGCAGTAGTCTACTTTCTCGCTATCGAACAGGCTCTTGCCGATGCCGTAGCCCTTGGCCGCGACGAACGTGTAGGCCATGCCGCCGCCGATGATGAGCGTGTCGACCTTTTCCAGCAGGTTGTTGATGACGTTCAGCTTGTCGGAAACCTTTGCGCCGCCAAGGATTGCAACGAACGGACGCTCGGGATCGGCCAGAGCCTTGCCCATGATGGAAACTTCCTTCTGCACCAGATAGCCGCAGACGGCGGGCAGATAGTCGGCGACGCCGGCAGTGGAGGCGTGGGCGCGGTGGGCCGTGCCGAACGCGTCATTGACAAAGATGTCGGCCATGGAGGCGAGCTTCTTAGAAAGCTCAGGATCGTTCTTCGTCTCGCCCTTTTCAAAGCGGGTGTTTTCCAGCAGCATCACTTCGCCGTCCTGCAAAGAAGCGGCCAGGGACTGCGCGCTCTCGCCCACAACATCCTTTGCCATCTTGACCGGCTGGCCAAGCAGCTCAGACAGACGGTCGGCCACAACCTGAAGCGACAGCTCCGGTTTGACCTCGCCCTTGGGCTTGCCCATGTGTGAGCAGAGGATGACGCGCGCGCCATGCTTGACGAGATATTCAATGGTGGGCAGTGCAGCGACGATGCGCTTGTCGCTCGTGATTTTGCCGTCCTTGGTGGGGACGTTGAAATCGCAGCGGCACAGGACGCGTTTGCCGCGAACGTCAATATCTTCTACGGATTTTTTGTTGTAGTTCATCGATATTCCTCCTTGGTGGGTTACACGGGCCGTGGCCCGCTTGTTTACCAGTTGATCATCCGGCCCTGCTCCTGCAGGTGCGGAAAATTCTGCTGCCGCAGCGCCTCAAATACGCCGATGGCGGCGGAGTTGCCGAGATTCAGGCTTCTGGCCTCGGCGCGGATGGGGATGCGGACGCAGCTGTCATAGTGCGCGGCCAGAAATTCCTCCGGCAGGCCCTTTGTCTCTTTCCCGAAGAAGAGGTAGCTCTCGTCCGGATAGTCGACCTCGTCGTAGCGCCGCGGCGCTTTGGTAGAAAACAGGCGCATGCAGCGCACGTCGTTCTTGGAAAAGAAGTCGTCCAGATTCTCATAGTCCCGTACGTCGACCAGGTGCCAGTAGTCCAGCCCCGCGCGCTTGACGGCCTTGTCGGAAATGTCAAAGCCGAGCGGGCGGATCAGATGCAGGACGCTCCCGGTTGCGGCGCAGGTACGGGCAATGTTGCCGGTATTGGCCGGAATCTCCGGTTCGACCAGAACAACGTGCAGCATGAAATCCCTCTCCCTCTTAAAAACCAACTTGTGATATTCTATGACAGAACGTCGGAAATTTCAACAGGAATTCGGAAAAAATTTAAGATTTTATGCGTAAATATTTCGCAGCTTACAGGCTCGGATTTTGTGCATCTTCTGGAATTTGCCAGTCGATGGGCCTGCCGCCGCAATCTTCCAGGAACCGATTGATTTTTGAAAACGGCCGGCTGCCGAAAAAGCCGCGGTACGCGCTCAGAGGACTCGGGTGCGGCGCGCAGAGAACCAGGCGCGGGTATGCGCTGGCCGCGGCGGCAGAGGCCTTCTTCTGCGCCTGCGCGCCCCATAGCACAAACGCGACCGGCTGCGGAAGCGACGCAAGCGCGGCGATGACGGCGTCGGTAAATACCTGCCAACCAAAGTCCTTGTGCGCATTTGCGCTGTGCGCCTGGACAGACAGAACGCTGTTGAGCAAGAACACGCCCTGCCCGGCCCAGGAAGAAAGATCGCCGCATCCGCTTGGCGCGATGCCAAGATCGTCTGACAGCTCTTTATAAATATTGCGCAGCGACGGCGGAAGCGGAACACCGGGCGAAACCGAAAAAGCAAGACCGTTTGCCTGCCCCGGCTCGTGGTACGGGTCCTGGCCGAGCATCACCACGCGCACGTGCTGCGGCGGCGTAAGCGCGAACGCGGCGAAGAGCTTTTCGCGCGGCGGATAGACCTCGCCGGACGCGTAGGCTGCGTCGAGCCTGGCCTCGAGCTGCGTGATATACGGTTTTTGCAGCTCCTGCGCCAGAAGGCTCTGCCAGGCGGGTGGAAGCGAAAGCACCATTTCACGGCCTCCTTTTGCTATTTTATCAAGTATGCGTCAGCTGACAAGGGCACACGCGCTTGCGGGCCAGGCTAAGACGCCGTCTGCTGTTTTGACCCGCGAAAAACCACGTGCGCTTTTGTCAACTGGCGCATTGCCTACTTTAACACAGAAATCTTTCGGCTTCAAGACAGTTTTTCTGAAAAACCGGGAGAAATCGGGGGCAGTTGCGGAGCGCTTTTTATTGTTGCAATTCCGAAAAGCACAGATTATAATAACAAATACGCAATGTAAGTAAAATAAGCAAAGGAGGCGCGTTATGGGAACCATGATCGCTCTGGTGAACCAGAAGGGCGGCGTCGGCAAGACGACGACGGCGGTCAATCTGGCAGCCGGACTGCATAAGGCCGGCAAGCGGGTTCTGCTCTGCGATTTTGACCCGCAGGCCAACGCAACCTCCGGCCTGGGTGTGGATAAAAACGAGGTGGCGATCTCCACCTATGATATTGTCATCGAGGGAAAGTCTGCCCGCGAGGCGATCATCCATACGCCGCATGCGGATCTGCTGGCCTCCGGCGCGGGACTGTCCGGCGCGGGGGTGGAGCTTGTTTCGATGGAGCGGCGGGAATATGTCCTGCGCGATGCGCTGGAGCCGCTGCGCGAAAGCTATGATTATATTTTTATTGACTGCCCGCCGTCGCTGGAGCTTCTGACGCTCAACGCGCTGTGCGCGGCAGACAATATCCTCATTCCTGTGCAGTGCGAGTATTACGCGCTCGAGGGGCTGTCGGATCTGATGATGACGCTGCGCGCGGTCAAACGCAAGCTCAACCCGACACTCGGTATTTTTGGCGTTCTGCTTACGATGTATGACGGGCGGACAAACTTTTCAGCGCAGGTTGCGGAAGAAGTGCGCCGCCATTTCCCGGGCAAGGTTTTTGCGACGGTGATTCCGCGCAACGTCCGGCTGTCGGAGGCGCCGAGCCACGGCCTTCCGGTGCTGGCCTATGACCGGTTCAGCCGCGGCGCGGCTGCCTATGAGGCGCTGACACAGGAAATTTTAGCGAAAGGAGTCTGAGTATGGCATCAACCAAAGGTCTTGGCAAGGGCCTTGGCGCGCTGCTCGGCGAGAGCGCCATGCAGGCGTCCGGCCAGCAGAGTCCCCTGCTTCTGCCGCTGCAGAAGATTGAGCCGAACCGGCTCCAGCCGAGAAAGAATTTTGACGAAGAGGAGCTCGCCTCCCTGGCAGATTCCATCCGCCAGCACGGCGTCATTCAGCCGCTGACGGTGCGGCTGCTCGATACCGGATACTATCAGATCATCGCCGGCGAGCGCCGCTGGCGCGCCGCGCGGATGGCGGGGCTGCGCGAGGTGCCCGTGGTCGTCATCGAAGCCGACGACAAGAAGGCTATGGAGCTGGCGCTGATTGAAAATCTGCAGCGCGCGGATCTGACGCCGATTGAAGAGGCGCGCGGCTATCAGCAGCTCATCGGAGAGTACGGTCTGACGCAGGAGCAGGTGGCCGACCGGGTCAGCAAATCCCGCCCGGCGGTTGCCAATGCGATGCGCCTTCTGAGTCTTCCGCAGGAGCTTCTTGCGATGGTGGAAGAGGGCAAGCTTTCCGCCGGCCATGCGCGCGCGCTTCTGACGCTGCGTGAGCCTGCCCAGCAGCTGGCCGTGGCGCAGAAGGTTATCAATCTGCAGCTTTCCGTCCGGCAGACGGAGGCGATGTGCAAAAAGCTCGGAAAGTCGGAGCCGAAGGCGGAGCCAAAGCCCGTAGAGGTTGACTATCTGGCGGAGTGTGAAAAGGACTTGGCCCGCAGCCTTGGCCGCGGTGTGAAGATTGTCTCCGGCAAGCGCAAGGGCCGGATTGAACTGGAATATTACGGACAGGAGGATCTGCAGCGGCTGTATGAAGCGCTTTCGCAGGTCCGTAGAAAGGAGAAGCCGTAATGGATGAAGAGAAGAACAACAAGCCGGGCGAGCAGACACCCGCGCCCGCGCCGCTGAGCGACGCGCGCAAGGCGGCGCTGCTTCGGTATATGGCAATTTTGTTTGCCGTGGCGTTTTTGCTGGTGCTGCTGTCGCTGATTCTGCAGACGCACAGCTCCAAGAGCACAATCTCCGAGCTCAGCGCCGCGTCGACCAGCGCGATGGACAACGCCGTCAAGCTGCAGGAGCAGAACCGCCAGCTGCAGGAAGAAAACCTCTCGCTGGAGTCGCAGGTTGAGCAGCTGCAGCAGTCGCTGGACGAAGAAAAGGCGCTGAACGATCAGCTGCTCGAAGCGTCCAAAGACGAAGAGCAGGACGAGCAGGAGGCGCTGAAAAAAAGCGAACAGGAGCTGGCGCATACGCGCCTTGCCTACGAGGCGCTGATCACAGCCATGCGCTGCGATACGCACGAAGGCAACGTCACCTTCTCCCGCGCAATGGAAACGCTGGAACGCTACAAGGAATTTTTGTCTGAAAACGCATTGGCAGAGTATCAAAAGCTGCTGGAGCAGTAATAAGAGGGGAAAAACATGATCGATATCAAATTTTTGCGGGAAAACCCGGAAGCAGTCAAGGAAAACATCCGGAAAAAATTTCAGGAAGAAAAGCTGCCGCTGGTCGACGAGGTTGTGAAGCTTGACGCCGAGCGCCGCGCCGCGATTGCGGAGGTTGAGCAGCTCAAGGCCGCGCGCAACAAGCTCTCCAAGGCCAACGGGCCCCTGTACGGCCAGCTCAAAAAGTGCGAGGAC
The DNA here is from genome assembly GCA_934643765.1 of uncultured Oscillospiraceae bacterium. Taxonomy (GTDB): domain Bacteria; phylum Bacillota; class Clostridia; order Oscillospirales; family Oscillospiraceae; genus CAG-170. Next base: position 5,218 of record CAKUCT010000004.1, on the reverse strand, counting down.
GAGGCGAAGAAGCAGGAGCTGCAGGCGCAGATCGATAAGAACAATGCCGCCGTCAAGCAGGACGACGACCGCCGCGCAGAGCTGGATCAGAAGGTCACGCAGATGGACGCGCGGATCCGGGAGATCATGTACGTGATTCCGAACATCATTGACCCGTCCGTTCCCATCGGCCCGGACGACAGCTGCAATGTGGAAGTTGAGCGCTTCGGAGAGCCTGTTGTGCCCGATTTTGAGGTGCCGCACCATGTGGATATCATGCAGAGCTTTGGCGGCATCGACAAGGACGCCGCAGGCCGCGTGGCCGGCATGGGCTTTTACTATCTGCTCGGCGACATTGCGCGCCTGCACGAGGCAGTCCTTGCCTACGCGCGCGATTTTATGATCGACGAAAAGGGCTTTACCTATGTCATCCCGCCCTTTATGATGCACGGCGATGTGGTCAAGGGCGTTATGTCTTTCCCCGAGATGGAGGCCATGATGTACAAGATCGAGGGCGAAGACCTCTATCTGATCGGCACCTCCGAGCACACCATGATTGGCCGGTTCATTGACCAGGTTCTGCCAGAGCAGCAGCTTCCGCTGACGCTCACGTCCTACTCTCCCTGCTTCCGCAAGGAGGTCGGCAGCCACGGTCTGGAAGAGCGCGGCGTGTACCGCATCCATCAGTTTGAAAAGCAGGAGATGATCGTCGTCTGCAAGCCCGAAGAGTCCATGGACTGGTATAACCGCCTGTGGAAAAACTCGGTCGAGCTGTTCCGCAATCTTGAGATTCCGGTCCGCCAGCTTGAGTGCTGCTCCGGTGATCTGGCCGATCTCAAGGTCAAGTCCTGCGACATTGAAGCCTGGAGCCCCCGCCAGCAGAAATATTTTGAGGTCTGCTCCTGCTCCAACCTCGGCGATGCGCAGTCCAGACGCCTTGGCATCCGCGTCAAGGGCGAAGACGGCAAGACCTATCTTCCCCACACCCTCAACAACACCTGCGTCGCGCCGCCCAGAATGCTCATCGCCTTCCTGGAGAACCACCTGCAGGCAGACGGCAGCGTGACCATTCCGAAGGTGCTCCAGCCGTATATGGGCGGTAAGGAAGTCCTGATTCCTAAAAAATAACCCCGCCGGATCTTTTTTGCCAGGGCTGCGTTGCTGCGGGCTCGACGTACACACGGTACGCCTTGCCCTGATAAAAAATCTCTCGCTGGGCACCGCCGGATCTTTTCCGGCAATACGGCGTTAGAAAAAGCTTGACGTACAGACCGTACGCCTGCACGTTTTCACCTTGTCTTGCCGAAAAATCTCTCGCCGGATAAAAAACAGAGCGGTTTTTGCAGGAGCTGGCGCCACGTCACCCCGCGTTGATACAGCAAACGAGAAAAAGAGAGGAGACGCACCATGAAAAAATTCTTGAATGAATTTAAAGAGTTTATCACCAGAGGCAACGTTCTGGACATGGCCATCGGCGTTATCATCGCCACGGCCTTTGGCAAGATCACAACAAGCCTTGTAAACGATGTGTTCATGCCGTTCATCGGCTGGATCATCGGCGGCATCGATCTGTCGACGCTCAACATCACCCTCTCCCCCGCCGTTCTGGATGAGGCCGGTGAGGTGGTCAAGGAGGCCGTTGTCATCGGCATTGGAACCTTCCTGACAACCGTCATTGATTTCATCTTGGTGGCCTTTGTGGTGTTCCTGGTGGTCAAGGCGTTCAACACGGCAAAGAAGAAGCTGGAAAAGCCGGCCGAGCCGGAGGAAGAGCCCGCCGACCCGGAGCCCACGAAAGAAGAGCTCCTGCTGACAGAAATCCGCGATCTGCTCAAGGAGAAGAAATAAACGCAAGAAAAACGGAAGCCCGGCGCAAGAAACATTTGCGCCGGGCTTTTTCGATGTTTGCTTGCATTTTTCGGCAAAATCCGATATGATGGACAAAGAAACAAATTTTACCATGATGGGAGCTGGAAAACGGCAGATACTATGCCAGAAAAGGGAGGGCTTACCATGCAGAACGAACAGGCGGCGCAGCTGGATGTGTTCGACGCATTTTCTCAGCCGGTGCTGCTGATAGAGAGCGGCGTGATTGCGTACGCAAACTGCGCCGCGGAGCGCTTTGGCGCGTGCGCGGGCGAGACAGCCGCGCGGTATCTTACGCAGACAGACGGTGCACTGCAGCTGTGCTTTGGAGAAAAGCGGCTGGCCGCGCAGAAGCGCAGTTACGCCGGAGGCGAACTGTATATCGGTGAGGATGCCGCAGGTACGGTTCCGGCGCAGACGCTTTCCACAGTGGCCCAGGCCATCCGCGCGCCGCTGACAAACTTGTTTTCCGTCTCGTCGCCGCTGTTTCTGGCGCTTGAGGAGATGGAGGACCCGGCCATCAGCCGGGCTATGGCGAGCTTGAACCGGAGCTTCTATCAGCTTTTGCATCTGGCTGGCAATCTGACGGACGCGCCGTCCGCGCTGGAGGGGCAGATAACGCTGCAGCCGGAAAAGACGGAGCTGTGCGGCTTTGCCTATGATCTTTTTGAGCGCGCACAGCCGCTCTGCAGAACCTGCGGCATGGAGCTGGTATGCTCGGTGCCGGAGAAGCCGTTTTCCGCGTGGATCGACCGCAAGCGCCTGGCAAGAGCGGTGTATAATCTGCTGGCCAACGCGATGAAGTATACGCTGCGCGGCGGCAGCATCAGCCTGCGCCTTCTGAAAATGGAGCGCTTTGCGGTGCTGGAGGTGCACGACACGGGAGACGGCATGGAAAATGGCCGTCTGCGTGACGCGTTTTCCGGTTTTACGCGCGAGCTTGTGCCGGGCGACGCGCGCTGGGGTGCGGGCCTCGGCATTCCGCTGGTGCAGTCGATTGCCAAGGCGCACGGCGGGACGTTTGTCCTGCGCACCGAGCCAGGCAGCGGAACCTCGGCGGCAATTTCCGTTTCGCTGCGGGAGCCTCCGAAGCAGGAGCAGCTGCTGCGCACGCCGTCTGCGCAGTTTGACTATACCGGTGGATTCCGCCAGGAGCTCATTGAGCTTGCGGATGTGCTGCCGCCGGAGGTCTATGACTCTGTAAACGTAAACTGACCGGCGCCTTGCGGCGTTTGCCCGCCGGGCGGGAAAGGACGAAGATGGAGAGTATCATACCGCGGCTGATCAATTTTGACGCGCTTTGCCAACTGGAAGAGGAGATTGCGCAGATAGACGACACGCAGGAGCGCGAAGCGCGTGAGGCGCTGCTTGCGCAGATTATGGACAAGCTGATGGACTACGACGCGCACGTCAAGGCATATCTGTACAAGACAGATGTCCAGCGTCTGATAGCGGGCGGTCTTGGTGCGGAGCCCACGGAGAAGGCGCGCCTTGTTTTGCTGTGGGACAGCGCCGTGGACAGACGCGTTTCCGCGCAGCAAAAACGAGCTACACCCTATTATAACGATCAGTACCGCTGGCACCTGTTCAGCTTTGGCCTGCTTCCCGCGCTGCAGCAGCAGGCAGCAAAAGAGGCTTTCGACCGGGCGGAAAAGCGGGAACTGTATGTCTTTTTTGAAGACGGCGCGGCGGCTTATCGCCTGCAGAATGCGCAGCTGCTTACCGCGGCGGAGATCGAAACGCTGCATGAAAACTGCCCGCCGGAGGCGCTGGACGCGTATTTCTGGGAGGCACAGGACGGCTGGGTCTACGTCCGGCCGCATGAGGCAGACTGCGGGCCGTACTTTTTTCGCTGGAAAGACGCCGAGCGAAATGGTTCGGAATAAGGCAAAGCCTCCGGCTAAGCCGGAGGCTTGCATCAATCCTGGACGGGCTTGATAAGACGCAGGCACTGAAAATGGTAAATGCTTTGCCAGCCGCAGTCTGTTTCCTTCGCTATAGCTGTTTTTTATCCGTCAGCATAGCTGGGGAGTCTTTGAAACAGCCAAAATAATGTGCCGTCCGGGGACCGGACGGCACATTGTCTATACAGCTTAACTTGATCAGGCCTTGCCAGCGCAGCCAAGAACGTCGCGCAGCTTATGGCGGACGAGCTCCTTGATGTTGGCACGTGCGGGCTTGAGGTACTCGCGCGGGTCAAACTTGTCGGGATGCTCATTGAAGAACTCGCGGATGGTGCCGGTCATGGCAAGACGCAGGTCGGAGTCGATGTTGATCTTGCAGACAGACAGCTCGGCCGCGTGACGCAGCTGCTCCTCGGGGATACCAACTGCATCCGGCATCTTGCCGCCGTTTTCGTTGATCATCTTCACGAAGTTCTGGGGCACGGAAGAAGAACCGTGCAGAACGATCGGGAAGCCGGGCAGGCGCTTGGAGACCTCTTCCAGAACGTCGAAACGCAGGGGAGGCGGAACCAAGATACCCTTCTCATTGCGGGTGCACTGCGCAGCGGTGAACTTATATGCGCCGTGGCTGGTGCCGATCGCGATGGCCAGGGAATCGCAGCCGGTCTTGGAGACAAACTCTTCGACCTCTTCCGGACGGGTGTAGGAAGCAGCGTGGGCCGCGACCTTGACGTCGTCCTCGATGCCGGCGAGGGTGCCGAGCTCTGCTTCGACGACAACACCGTGGTCATGCGCGTACTCAACGACCTTCTTGGTGATCTCGATGTTCTCTGCAAAGGGCTTGGAGGACGCGTCGATCATAACGGAAGTGAAGCCGCCGTCGATGCAGGACTTGCAGGTCTCAAAATCGGGGCCGTGGTCCAGATGCAGGACGATGGGGATTTCGGGGCATTCGATGACAGCCGCCTCAACGAGCTTGACGAGGTAGGTGTGGTTGGCGTATGCACGCGCACCCTTGGAGACCTGAAGAATGACAGGCGCCTTTTCCTCTTTGCAGGCTTCGGTAATACCCTGAACGATTTCCATGTTGTTGACGTTGAAAGCGCCGATGGCGTAGCCGCCGTCATATGCTTTCTTGAACATTTCGGTAGAAGTTACCAGAGGCATATTGGACATCTCCTTATTCAATCAAATTCTACAAAAGATTCTAACAAACTTCCGGTATTTTTGCAATAGAATGAATTTACAATTTCTTTGTTTTATGTTATATTCTCTTTGTTCAGTATTTTAATTCTGTGAGTTCATTCACTCAGGAGGTTTGTTTCTATGTCTACTGCTTTAAAAGGCGCTCTGATCATCGGCCAGTCCGGCGGCCCTTCGTCGGTCATCAACTCGTCCGCTTACGGCGTCATCCGCACCGCGCTTGATTCCGACTGCATCACCAAGGTCTATGGCGCATACCATGGCAT
>CAKUCT010000003.1 GCA_934643765.1 uncultured Oscillospiraceae bacterium | reverse complement strand
TCCGCAGCGCGATGCCGCGGCCGATGCCGCCGCCGGCTCCGGTGATAATTGCAATTTTCTCTTTTAATCCACGCATATAGCTTCAGACCTTTCTGTTGATTTTATTGCCGTACATAGTCCTGCGGGAGCAGGTTGAAAAATTTCAGAGCTGTCACAATCTCTCTGTCCCAGAAGTCCCAGGTATGCATGCCGGGGCTGATCGCAAAGGTCAGATCAATGTTGGGAAGACTGTTGGCCAGGGCGGCAAACGCTTCATTCTGACCACGCAGAAAATCGTCCGCGCCGCAGCACTGATAAAACTTTGGCCGGTGGCCGGGATAGTCATTCAGCGCGCGCAGCCCCTGGAACAGATCATATGACGAGCCCTCAAAGGCTTCGCGGGAGCCGAAGACAGCATTGGAGTTATTTTCGCTGTCCTGATCGTCGACCGGGGGACCGCCCTTTTTGCGCGTGTTCTCGGAGCATTCAATATCAAAAGGCCGAAGAGCCGGCGCCATGGCGATGACGCCCTGATACGCTTCGGGGTGGGTGATGCCGGCGTGCAGTGCGCCGTAGCCGCCCATGGACATGCCGCCGATGTATGTGTCTTCAGGCTTGTCTGATATGGGGAGCCAGTTCTTCAGAATGATCGGGAGTTCTTGTGTAAGATACATGTCGTAGCGGTGGGTGTATTTGCCGTCTACGTAGAACGCACGGTCGCCGTTGGGGAAGACGACGATGACGTCCTGGTTGCGCAGGTACCATTCGATGCGGCTGCTTTTGAGCCAGGCGGTGTGGTCCTGGCAGTGACCATGCAGCAGATACAAAACGGGGTACTTCTTTTCCGGATGCGCAGCGGGCCACTGCAGGCGCTGCTCCGGAAGCAGGACCTCCACACAGGTGTCCATGTTCAGGGCGCGGGAATAAAAATTCAAGTTGGCAAGAGCCATATAGGGGACCTCCTTTTGGTTTGATATTCGCAGGGTTTTACTCAGAAGCGGAAAAATCCTGCGTGTAAGTTTTGACTGCGTCGGCGGCAAGCGCTTCAAGCTGCTGTGTGACGCTTCGGCTGAGGGTATAGAACTGCACATTGTGAGACTCCAGATCGGCCTGAACCGAGGCGCGGCGATTTGCGTATACCTCTGTCAGCCAGTCGGCGGTGGCGCCGGCGGCGGCCTGCACGATTTGCTGCTGCGTAGCTGTCATGGCGGCGAAGATGCTGTCGTTCATCAAAAAGGCATAGGTTGTGATGGCATGCGCTGTCTGCGCGCAGTATTTGCAGCGTTCGTAGAGGCTGAACTCCAGCGCTACCTCATCGTCAACTTCAAAGCCGTCAAAAAGCCCGGCCTGCAGGCCGTCATAAATCAGCGAGGGTGCAATCTGCGCCGGCTGTACGCCAAAGGACTGAAAAACACGCGAGGTCATATTGGACTGAGACACCCATAGCTTCAATCCTTCCAGATCGCGCAGGGTCTCGATGGGCTGCTTGCTCCAGATATTTCTGACACCCTCCACAGAAAAGCCAAGACATCGAAGCCCCGTCTTTTTCTGGAGTCCGTCGAGAATCTGACGGCCCTGCTCGCTTTCATACAGCGCCTCGCCGGAGAGCGTCTGAGAAGCGGAAAAGAGCGGCGTGAGGAGTGAAACCCCCGGATAGCTGTTTTCCGCGGCGTCGATGGGGAGGAAGGCGAGCTCAATCGTTCCGATCTGCAGGCCTTCTACGATGACCTGCTGGTCACCGAGCTGGCTGGCGGGATAAAGCTGAATTTCAATGCTGCCGTCGGAATCCTGCTCCACGCGGTTTTTGAACATTTCAATGGCCTGATACGTGGTGGATTCCGGGAGTGCGGTTGTGGCCAGCTTCAGAAGAAGCGGAGACGAGGCTTCGCCTCCTTCAGAGGCATCCTCCGGGGAGGCATCCTGCGCCGGGGCATCTGTACTGTCTTCATAAGACGGCGTGACTGCTTTCGGCGGCTTGCCGGTACAGGCGGTGCAAAGCGTTATCAGAACAACCAGAGCAGCGAAAAACAGAAGCGTCTTTTTCATACAGCAAACCTCGACTACATTTGATGTTCGGCCGCAAGCGCGTGTGCCCTTGGCAACTGACGCTTGCTTTATCCCATGAAAAATGTCATAATATAAAGAGATTCCGCGAATCTGGATGGGTATAGGAGTTCTTTTTATGCGACAGATACTTTCTGCATTAAAAATACGCCGCGTGCCGCAATACGCGTTTCGCTATTTTGCGTGGATTTTGCTTGTGGTGCTGATCCTGCTTACGATGTTCGGACTCTACATCTACAACATTTCCTATCAGAACTTTTCCAACCAGATGGAGCTGACGGAGCAGGCTGTGCTGCAGCAGGCGATTGATAAGATTGATAATACGCTCTACTTTGTCAATCAGGTCGCCATGTCAACGGCCAACAACCCGGACGTGGTCAAGACCTGCATTGTGCCGAGTCTGCAGAACCATGAACGGAATTTTTCTGTCATCACGACGCTGAAAAACGCGGTAGAAGAGAATGTTTATATCCGAAAGATCTATCTTTACGAGCAGACGCAGAAAAGTGTTATGACGTCAGACAGCGATGTCACGACGCTGGCAAGCTATGTCGACTCGCCCATCATCAGCCGCTGTTTGATTGACAACACAGCGGACATTCTGGTGCAGGAGCGCAACCGCTTCTGCAGCCGCCTGATCCGGGACGGACAGAAGCTCTATCTGGTGTATGACTTCATTTACTCCACGCAGAGCCCGCTTGGAATGCTGATTTTCCAGATTGACAAGGACGCGGTGTTTCAGTCCGCGCTGAACGCAGAACCGCTGAATAACTATGACCTGAGCATTCTGGAAAATGACGGGCAGTCCATCTGGTCGACCCAGGAAAGTGATCTGACGGGCGGGGGCGGCCGCGAGGCGGTTTCGTCCTATACGAGCTGGAATTATCATCTGCACTCATACAATGCCAATCGCTTTTCTCTTGCAAATTTTGTGGAGCTGTTCCTGCCGTTTTATGTTCTGGCCTTTGCCGTCAGCATCGCGCTGACCTGGATGGTCAGCAAACGGGCGTATCTGCCGATCAAGCGGCTGACGCAGATGGTCGGCAGCTGGGACGCACCGAAACAGGAAAGCACGGCCAGCAGCAATGAATTTGAATATCTGGAGTGCGCGTATCAGGGTTTGCTTTCTGACAATGTCGCCATTTCAGGGCTGGTTGAGAACGCACGTCCGGAGCTGGAGCAGAAGCTCTTTTCTGATATTATAGATGGCGTGGAATATTCGTGTCAAGAATTGGACGAGCAGCTTCGCATCATCGGCAGCCGGTTTCGTGTGCAGGGAAACTATCAGGTGTTCCTTCTGCATTTTCACAACACAGAAAATACAGATATTTTGCTGCAGCATTTGCTGGCCCGGCAGCTGCAGCAGCTCTGCCTGCAGACGTTCAAGCCGGCCTGGGGAGCGCTGCAAATTGTTTCCGTCAACGACAACAGCTGCATCCTTATTGCGCAGTTTGCAGATGCGCTTTCCGCGGCGCAGATCAAGCGTGTGGAAAAGAACTATCAGGCAGAGCTTGCAAAAAAGGCGGCGGAGACATCTCTGGCAGTGGACATTGTAGCAGGCAAGGTCTACACGAACTTGCAGGATATTCTGCTGTCCCATCAGGACGCTATGGAGCAGATGCACTACCGCTTCTTGTATCAGGATGAGCACGCGGCAATGCAGCAGGATAGCGCGCCGAAGGCCCAGTCGAAGACCTATTTTGAAGCGCAGCTGGGGCAGCTCCGCCTGAGTCTTGACAAGGGTGACATTGCCATTGCGCAGACGCAGCTGGCGCAGCTGCAGCAGGAACTGTTTTTTGGTGGGCTGGAGCTGCACGCGGTCAAGGAAATCTGCGAGCAGATGCTGGATATTCTGATTGAAAGCGCAAGAATCTACCGCGGAGACGATGGCATTGAAGAAAAGCCGTATGCGGCTTTCTATCAGGAGCTTCGCAACGCGACAGAAAAGAGCGAGCTCTTTGTGCTGGTGCAGCGGGATACGGAAGAAATCCTGCTGGTGATCCGCACTGAATCACAGAAGCGGCAGCACCGCCTGATTGCGCGGGCGAAGAAGTTCATCTTCAATAACTACGCCAACTGCGACCTGTCAATCAACGATATTGCGCACGATGTGGGCTGTACATCGTCTTACCTGAGTAAGATTTTTACGGACTACACAGGAGAGAACCTGGTTTCCTATATGAACAGCTATCGTGTGAATATGGCAAAGGAGCTTCTGATGAACTCCCAGCTGCTGATTCGCGAGGTCGGTGCAAACGTCGGGTTCAACACCGTGCAGAATTTCAACCGTGTCTTTAAAAAGGTGACAGATATGACGCCAAATGAATACAGAAAGACCTATCAGAAAACCTGATGCTCAGCTTTCCTCCATAAAGTGCAGAATACGTTCTTTGATGGCAGGGTCGAAGCACATTGCGTCGCCGTGATTTGCCCCGTCGATCAAGGTCAGCCGGCTGGCGCTGACGCCGCAGGACTGAAGCTTGTCGTAAAGGCGGATGCTCTGCTCATACGGAACCTGATTATCTACCGTGCCGTGTATCATATACATGGGCACGGTATTTTTTGTAACGAGGTCGCAGACATCCGGGAAATTGTCGGTGCGGACGCGAAGATTCGAGGGCTTGTCCATGGTGTTGATTGCCGTGGGCGGATAGAAGGGAACGGCCAGCTGAACGGCGCTGCTTTCCTCCAGATAATCGCCGGTTTCATACTGCGGATCGCCATTTGTCGCGGCGACCATCGCGGCAAGATAGCCGCCGGCAGACTCGCCCATGACGACGATCTTGTCCTTCCGGAGACCGAACTTTTCCGCGTGCGCACGCAGAAAACGGATTGCTGCCTTGATTTCCTGCAGCGGCTCGGGGAACTCCGTATAGGGAAGCACGCTGTATTCCACATTGGCGACCGCGTATCCGTGCTCGGCAAAATAGGTCATCTCCGGCATATGGACGTTGCGGTCCATCTTCTGAAAGGCGCCGCCGCAGAGGAAGACAATCAGCGGCCAGGAGGCGGGCTTGTCATAGGTGTAGTACTGGCGCGGGCGCAGGAGGCTGAGCTTCAGCTGCCGCTCAGAGACATTGCACCAGTACGGCTTTTGCATGTAGACCACCTCAGAGGTCAGGCAGAGCATATATTTTGTATTGTCCAGAGTAATTGTTTCGCGCATTATTTCGCCTCCATCATTTTTTCAACACTGGTCGTTTCGGCGGTCTTTGCCCTTTCGCGGGAGGTGGCTGCGTACATGCAGGACACGAAATGACCGGGCTCAACTTCTTTCAGATCCGGCGTGCACTGGCTGCATTCCGGGCAGGCCATCCAGCAGCGCGGCGCAAACCGGCAGCCGGGCTTGGGGTTCATGGGGCTCGGCACATCGCCGGCCAGAACGATACGGCTGACCTTTTTATCCACGCTGACCTTGGGGACGGCGGACATCAGGGCGATGGTGTACGGGTGCATGGCGTTGTTGAAGATGGTGTCGGTGTCGGCCATCTCTACGATTTGACCCAGATACATGACGGCAATTCGGTTGGAGATATGGCGCACAACGCTCAGGTCGTGGCTGATGAACAGATACGACAGGCCGCGCTGCTTCTGAAGGTCCATTAGAAGGTTGATGATTTTGGCCTGTACGGAAACATCCAGCGCAGAGACGGGCTCGTCACACACGATGAACGAGGGGTTGAGCGACAGTGCGCGCGCGATGCCGACGACCTGGCGCATGCCGCCGTCGAGCTCATGCGGATAGTGATTCAGAAGATCTTCGCTCAGACCGACCGTCTGGCAGAGCTCGCTCAGAACGTGATCGAGCTCCGGTCCCTTTTTTGCGAGCTTCTGGATCAGAAGCGGCTCACTGAGGATGTCCTTGATGGTTTTGCGGGGATTGAGAGAGGAGTACGGGTCCTGGAAAATAATCTGTACATTGCGGCAGAATTCGTTTTTGTCTGCGTCTGGACGGAAGACATCCTTGCCGGACAGATAAATCTCGCCGTCTGTGCGCTTGTGCAGCTGCATGATGACGTTGCCGACCGTGCTTTTGCCGCAGCCGGACTCGCCGACAAGACCAAGCGTTTCGCCGGGATATATCTGGAAGCTGACATCGTCAACGGCGTGAAGATTGCCCTTTCTCGGGATGGAAAAATATTTTTTCAGGTGCCTGACTTCCAACAGCGGAGTGCCAGCACCGGCGGATTTGCGTTCATCCATGGAAATTCCCTCCTTTGTGGCATTCTACGTAGTGGTTCTCGTTCACCATGACCATCTCCGGCTGCGTATGCTTACACGCTTCCATGCAGTGCTCGCAGCGGGGGTGGAACCGGCAGCCGTCCGGCAGATGCTGCGCGTTGGCGACAGTTCCGGGAATGGCGGTCAGCCGCTCACGCGGGCCGCTGAGCTTCGGAAGCGCGCCCAGAAGACCGCGGGTGTACGGGTGGAGCGGGTTGGAGAACACCTCTTTTACGGTGCCGTATTCGATGATGCGGCCGGCGTACATGACGGCCACTTTTTCACACAGCTCGCTGATGATGCCGAGGTTGTGCGTGATCATCAGAAGCGAGGTGGAATATTCTTTCTGGAGCTTTTTCATCAGCTCGAGAATCTGCGCCTGGATGGTGACATCCAGCGCGGTCGTCGGTTCGTCGGCGATCAGAAGCTCCGGATTGCAGGCGATGCCGGCTGCGATGCCGACGCGCTGGCGCATGCCGCCGCTGAACTGGTTGGGGTAGTCATTGAGACGGTAGCCTGCGATGCCGACCATTTCAAGAAGGCGCTTGGTCTCTTCGTCGGCCTGCTTCCGGTTCATTTTTTTGTGCTGGCGCAGCACCATACCGATCTGCTCGCCAACAGTAAAGACAGGGTTCAAAGAGGTCAGGGGGTTCTGAAAGATCATGGAGATCCGGTGGCCGCGCATGTCCAGAAGCTCACGCTTGGACATTTTCATGACGTCTTTGCCCTTGTAAAAGATTTCACCGTCGAGCATGCGGCCGCCTCTTGGCAGAAGCTTCAGTGTTGCAAGGGCCGTCGTTGTTTTGCCGGCGCCGGACTCACCGACAAGGCCCAGACTTTCGCCTTTGTGTATGGTCAGGTTTACACCGTTCAGAGCGTTGGATGTGGCACGCTCGGTCTGAAAACAGACGTGTAAATTTCGTATTTCAAGCAAATTTTCTTCCATGCGGGGTTCCTCCTACGTTATTGCCATGCAGTTGTATCACTGGCATGCATCTGAAAGATGATAGCGGTGGGGTTCGTATAAAAGTAGCGCCTGGCTGCAGCAGATAATCTCAGGTGCGCTTGGGGTCGAAGACATCACGCAGGCCGTCACCGAGGAAGTTGAAGGCCAGAACTGTGACCATCAGTGCTGCGCCCGGTGCTATGACCATCCAGGGCGCAGTGGTCAGGAAGGTACGGCCGTCGGCAATCATATTGCCCCAGGACGGCGTAGGCTGCTGAATGCCGAGCCCGAGGAAGCTCAAGGAGGCTTCCATCATGATGATCATGCCGAACTGCTGGCTGATCGTAATGAGAAGCGGCGTTGTGATATTGGGGAAAATCTGCGTGAGCATGATGTGCAGCTTTCCGGCACCCATGACCTGACTGGCATGGACATAGTCCATGTTTTTCTGCACCAGAACATTGTTGCGGGCGAGCTTACAGTACTGCGTCCAGCTGCTGACGATCAGCACCAGAAGCAGATTCGGAATGCTCGGGCCGAGAATTGCCATGACGGCAATGCCGAGAATCAGCTGCGGGATGCTCAGGAAGATCTCGGAAATGCGCATGATGATGGTGTCGATCTTGCCGCCAAAATAGCCGGAGACCAGACCCAGGAAGGTTCCGATGACGGCGGCCGTCGCCACAACGATCAGCGCGATGAGAAGGGAGTAGCGGCTGCCGATGAGGAGCCTTGAAAAAATGTCGCGGCCCAGCTGGTCGGTGCCCATCACGTGGCCGTCAATGCCGGGAGGATTGAGCCGGTGGATCAGATCGTTTGCGGTCGGGTCAAAGGTGATGATTGCGGGGGAAAGAATGGACAGCACCACAACAAGCACGGCGACCAGAAGGCCGGTCATAAAAAACTTGCTGTGCAGCATTCTTTTGAGAATCAGTTTTTTATCCATACGTTGAACCTCTTATTCCAGCGTAATACGCGGGTCGATTTTTGCGTTGATCAGATCGACAATCAGATTGACCAATGCAAACAGTGCGGCGATGACCAGAAGCAGACTCTGCACCAGCGCGTAGTCGCGGTTGCCGACGGCCTGGTTTGCAAGCTGACCGACGCCGGACCAGGAGAAGATCGTCTCGACCACGACTGCGCCGCCCAGGAAGTAGCCGACCTGCAGGCCGACGACGGTGACGATCGGAATCAGGGCGTTCTTGAAGGCATATTTGGTATAGACGCGGCTTTCCGGAATGCCCTTGGCGAGCGTCGCTGTGATATAGTCCTCGCGCAGAACGTCAATCATGCCCGAGCGGCCCATGCGCGTAACCTGCGCGGCCAGCGGGTAGCCCAGCGTCACGGCGGGCAGGACCAGATATTCAATGCCGCCCATGCCAAGCGGCGGGAACCAGTTGAGTTTGACACTGAAAATATAGATCATCATGACGGCCAGCCAGACGGTCGACATCGATTGACCGATGAGGGCAAAGAGCATGGCGAAGAAATCCACCATACTGCCCTGCTTGATGCCGGCGATAATGCCGATGGGGATACTGATGAGAAGACTGACCAAAATGGTCGCCAGCGTCAGCTTCAGCGTTGCCGGGAAGCGGTTTGCGATGATGGACGACACGCTGGTCTGATAGCTGGAGGAAGTGCCAAGGTCGCCGCGCAGAACGCCGGCCATGTATTTGAAATATTGTACGTACAGCGGCTTATCGAGCCCCATCTCAATTTCTTTTGCGCGAACCTGTTCTTCCGAGGCGGTGTCAGGCAGCATCATGCGGGCCGGATTGCCGGGCGCAACATGAATCAGAGCAAAAGCAAGTATGGAGATCAAAAACAAAACGATCACGGTCTGCCCCAATCGTTTCAGAATATATCGAGCATACATGTGGTTTCTCCTTTTTTGTAACAGGGCCAGCCTAATGTTGAAAATAGGCTGGCCCGATCAGATATCAAGTCATTGCGATGGGATGAGAATCAAGTTTATTTTACGAGCGAGGGATCGTAGCTGATGTTCTTCAGCAGGCAGAATGCGTCGCCCAGGAATTCAACGCCGGTGATGCCGTAGTTCACGCTCTGCGTGTTCTGCAGCTGGGCAATGGAGATCATCGGTGCGCATTCGTCGGCGATGATGGCGTTGGCCTGTTTGAACAGCTCATCGCGAACGGCGTTGTCGGGCTCTTCGTTGGACTGCTTGACCAGCGCATTGAGCTCTTCGTTGACATACTCAGAGGTATGCGCGTCACTGGCGACACGGAAGTTGATGAACTGGTACAGATCGCCGTCGGTGTGGAAGGCGGTGACGATGAACGCGTCGTAATCGCCGGTGGAGCGGATGTCAAGAAGCGTTGCGGCTTCCACAACCTCGGCCTTGCAGTTAAAGCCGACAGCGTTGACCATGTCGCAGATGGCAAGCGCCAGGGTGTTGAAGGCGGAGACGGAGGAAATCACAATTTCTTCCCCCGCGTAGCCGGTGCTCTCCAGCAGGGACTTTGCACCTTCAGGATCGTAGGTATAATACGGGCTATGAAGGTTTTCGTCATAGCCGAGCGTCTTGTCGTTGGCAATACCGTCGCAGATGGCGCCGTTGCCGTTCATGAGTGCGTCAATGATGCCCTGACGGTCGATGGCCATGGAGAAGGCTCTTCTGACGTTGACATCCTGGAACACGGAGCCCTCGCCGCACTGGAAGCCGAGGTACTGGATGGCGCTGACGGGAACCTGAAGCAGTTCGCAGGTGTTCTCAGAACCGGAGTACAAGCCCAGAAGATCCTGCGGGATGCCGCTGGTGTTGTAGTAGGCATCGATTTCGCCGGTCAGCTGGCCGGAGATGGCGGTGGAAGCCTCAGAGATGAAGCGGATGTAGACATCATCGAAGTAGGAGTTATTGCCGCCGTTCCAGTAGTTTTCGTTCTTGGTAAAGTGGACGTACTGGCCGTCAACCCACTCGTCAAACTTCCACGGGCCGGTGCCGGTCATAATCTGCTCGGTGAAAAGCGAAGTGCCGTATTTTTCGTATGCTTCGTTCGGAATGATCGGCGTGTTGCCAAGACCCATCATCACCGCGGCGGCCGTCGGCTCGGAGAGCGTCAGCTTGACGGTGTAGTCGTCGATCTTTTCAACGCTGACAAGAGACGTCCAGTAGCTGACGACAGTAGCGAGCGTCGGCGTGTCAATCAGGCGCTGGAACGTGCAGACAACGTCGTCGGCATTACAGACTTCGCCGTCATGGAACGTGACGCCTTCGCGGACCTTGATGGTCCATTCCAGACCGTCGTCGCTGACCGAGTAGCTTTCAGCAAGTCTGGGGGTGTAGGTGCCTGCGTGGTCAGACTCAAGGAGTGTGTCGAATACCATATCGATCATGGTAATGCTGGTGGAGAGTGTCTGGTCGTGCGGGTCAAGCTTGATCAGACCTTCACTGAATGCGACGGATACAGATTTGCTGTGCGTCTTGCCGGAGGAATCTGTTGCGCTGGGAGTCGCGGCGGCGTCGGACGCCGTAGGATCGGACGCGGGGGTTGCGGGAGAGCTGCTGCTGCAGCCTGCCAGCATGGCGACCAGCATGGTCAGGACCATCAGGGCGGCGAGCATTCTTCTTCGGTTCATTCTTTTTGCCTCCTCAAATATTGTGAAAATTTTAAAACAGGGTTTATGCTGCACGCGGGCATGAACCCAATGTTTTTGGATTTGGCATTCTGACGAATGCACTGCATTTCAGCACAAAAAATATTTTTGAAGCAAAACAATTTCTGTGCGCTTTGCCGATGAGTGCATGGTAACAGATTTTTGCACGGGATAAAATAAACGGATTTTTAGAAAGAGAAAGAATTTTGAAATTTTGCATCGAAATTGAACGGATTTTTTGATTTTTACAAAAATGTTGCATAATTGCGGCCGAAATATCGACTGAATTATGGTGAAAAAAACGAAGGCGGCGGCCGAACAGAACGGCGGCCGTCTGGAAAGGGGCAAAAGACAGGAGCTGATAAGCCAGAAGAAAAGCAAAAATGCGCGGGCGTTTTGCATAATTCCCGAAAGATGAGAATTGCATTGCGGGGAGAATATGGTATACTGAACAAAGAGAAGCTCCGCGGGCGGAGCGGAAGAGTTGAGGGAATGGGAAAGATGAAAAAGGGACTGATTATCCTGCTGTGCGTGCTGGTTGTGGCAGGCGCAGCGGTGGGCTTCGGCTGGTACCGGCTGCACAGCGCAGTCAGCGAGGCGCAGGCGCTGCAGCGGACGATCTACGAGCAGTATCAGACGATGCTTGCAAACACGGAAAAGACGGCGCTGGCTGTTACAGAAAACGGGACAGCCGTCGGCACCTATACATTAAAAGACCTGGGGGTGCTGGAGGCAACGCAGCAGGCGGTGACGGCCTGCTTTACAAGCGACGAGCGCATGACGCCGGAGCTGTTTGCCGAAAAAGATGCGGCAGATCAGCTTTCCTGGCGCACGCAGGAGCACGCGCCGAGCGGCTCTGTCCGCGTGGATATGGTGCGCTATACGGACGAGGCCGTCTGGGAGGACTTGCAGGCCCTGCCGCGCCACGCGGCGCAGGATGCGTACGCGATGTTTGACGGTGAAAAATTCTGTGTGGTGGCTGAGGTGCCGGGCAATGTTCTGAATGAAGAACCCGTGCGCGAGGCGCTTCGCGCAGCGGCGGCCGGAATTACCGTCACAAGCGGCGAAGCCGAGATGATGAGCTTCGATCTGGCTGGCGTGGCGGACTGCTATGCGCAGCCCGAGATTACAGTGGAAAATACGACGTTTGACTTTGACGCGCTGCTGCGGGAGAAGATCAAGGAACTGAGTTATCCGATTGATCTGAATCTGGAGGGGCAAAAGGAGGCGTCGAAGGTTGTGACGCTGAGCGGCGATGCGCTATCTGCGCTTGTGTCAGTTAACGACGGCGGCTATGTGCAGGTGGATGAGGACAAGCTGGCGGTTCTGGTGGCGGGCTGGAAGGCGCTTGCGGACACGCAGAATACGTCTTTCATTCTCAACACCTATGTGGACGGGCCGAAGCCAATGGATTTTCTGAAGGTTGACTATCAGTTGGACACAGAAAATTTGACGCAGGCGATTGAAGCGCCGCTTAAGGCGCTGGAGCCGGCAGAAATCCGGGCGCAGATGCTTCTGTATAAAAACGGCGAGCCGTATGAACCGCTGACGGATGTATACGTCGAGGTTGACATTGACAACCAGAAGCTGACGGTTTATAAATCCGGCGAGGTTGTCATCAGCACCGATGTCGTCACCGGCAACCTCAACGGCTTCCAGACTATTACGGGTCTGTACTACGCCTATAACAAAGAGCGCGATCAGTGGATGAGCGGCGAAGACTATCTGGTATTTTCGGAATACTGGATCGGCATCGACGGGGCCTACGGCCTGCACGACGCGTCGTGGCGGACGCATTTCGGCAAGGACTTCTATGTCAACGGCGGCAGCCACGGCTGCGTGAATATTCCGGTGGAAGCGATGCCGACAATTTTTGAAACCGTGGAGGTCGGAGACGCGATCATTCTGTTCGGCAAGAACAAGTGGTTCGAGCCGGACCCGGAGACCACCCGGATTCTGCAAAGCTGATACATAATTATAGTTAAACCCCGGCGCCCACTTTGGATAAGCAGGCGCCGGGGTTTGCATTTTTTATTGTACGACAGTTTCTTTGTAGTCCAGACGGAACAGCTTGCCGTCGTGCATGACCATGGAAATGTGCTCGCTGTCTTTCAGAATGGAGATATCGGATAGAGGGTCTCCGCCGACGAGAATCAGGTCTGCCTGCTTGCCGGGCTCCACGGTGCCAATGCGGTCGGCAAGCCCCAGAAGTTCGGAGTTACGCTTGGTGGCGCAGACGATGGCTTCCATCGGAGAGAAGCCAACCTTAACATACTGGATAAATTCGCGGCCGTTCATGCCGTGCTTCTGCGCGTCAAAGCCGGAGTCTGAGCCGAAGGCAATCCGGACGCCCTTTTCCCGCGCAAGCTGAAGGCTTTTGAAGTTGCAGTCATAGAACCAGCCGGCCTTTTTGCAGTACCAGTCGGGAATGCCGAAGGCGGGGCCAAGCGTGGCGGAGGCGTCCAGTACGCAGAGCGTCGGGACAAGCCAGGTGCGCCGGGCAATCATCTCGTCGCAGATTTCTTCGGTCAGCCGCGCGCCGTGCTCCACGGAGTCGATGCCGCCGCGGACCGCAGCCATGGTTCCTTCTTCATACATGCAGTGTGCGAAGACTTTTTTGTGCTTGCAGTGGGCTTCGCCGACGATGACAGCAATCTCTTCATCGTTGAATTCCTGCGTGTCGTGGGTGTCGCTGATGCCGCCGGTGGCAAAGAATTTGATCCAGTCTGCGCCCATGCGGATCTGATGACGGACGGCTTTGAGAACACCCTCCTTGCCGTCACAGGCATTGTTGATATGGTCCGTGCGGTTGAGCCAGGCGGGGTAGGGCGCGAGATGTCCGCCGGTGATGCTCAGATGCTGGTTGGAGGAGATGATGCGCGGGCCATGGACAATGCCCTGATTGATGGCGTTACGGAGCTGGATAACATTGTCGGCCAGATCGCCGGCATCACGGATGGTGGTAAAGCCGGCCTGGATAGTGTGCTGCGCATATTCGTAGCTTTTGAGTACACGCAGGCAGGGGTGATCGGCAAGGCCCAGCGGCATGCCGGAGCCGGGGATACAGATATCGTGCTCGCCCATATATAGATGTACATGCGCGTCAATCAGGCCCGGCATCAGCGTCATACCCTCGCCGTTGATGATGGAAAAACCATCCGGCACAGAAAGGGTATTCATGGTTCCGACGGCACGGATGCGGTCGTCTTCGACAAGAACCAGACTGTTCTGCACCGGCTCGGCATCATTTCCGTCGATGAGCGTTGCGCCAAGAATGGCATATTTGGAATGCTGCATAAAAAGACCTCCTTTGATGATCAGCCCGCTGTGTCCAGCGGGCTGTTTTATTTCATGCGCGCGGTCTGCGGACAAACGCGCACCTATTCGATGGAACAAATCGCCCGGGAGAAATCCGGGAAGCGGAAAAAGTCCTCCAACGGCATACAGACCGCACCCGTTGCGGCGGCGTATTCACTCGGAGAAGCTCTGCAGAACTCAATGGAATCTGCAATCAGGCAAAGACTCAGACGCAGCGTTTCGTCCACCACAGTGCGGAAGAAAAAGTCAGAGCCCGTGATCATTTCGCCGCCGAGGATGACGCGCTTCGGCCCAAGCAGATTGATGATGTAAGCCACGGCCCGGCCGACATAGAGCGCGGCCGTGGTCAGGACGTTGATCGCGACGCGGTCATTGCGCGCGGCTGCGTCCAGCACCATCTGAAGCGTCAGATGATCCAGATTGCGCCCCGTCATATCGTTCAGCGCGGAGATGGTGTTGCGCTCGAGCGTCTGATGGACCTTTTTGAGCACCACACTTGCCGAAGCCACGGTCTGCAGGCAGTTGGCGTTTCCGCACGAGCAGATGACATTTTCATTGCCGACCGCGAAGTGACCGATTTCGCCGGAGATACCGGCTTCGTTTTTGAGAATCTTTCCGTTGAAGAAAGCACTGCAGCCGGTTACGCTGCCGATATCCACAAAGACGGAATTGGTCTTGAAATCCTGCGCCAGGAACCACTGCTCATAATAGAGCCGGCAGACGACCTGGTCTTCCAGATAGACGGGAATCGCAGGATAGCGCGCGGCAAGCAGCTCGCGCAGCCGGACGTGGTTCCAGTCCAGCCGGGAGAAGGTCAAAAGGATGGTATCGGTGCTGCGGTCAAGAATACCGATGGTTGATACGCCGATGCCGAGGATCGGGACAGCGCCGGCTTGTTGCATCATGGAGTCAATGCTTTCGTACACCAGCGACAGGATTTCTTCCTGGCTTGCGCTTTCAGACAGAGGCGTCAGCTTGCGGGAAAGGATCGTGCCGCAGAAATCCGTCAGCACGCAGGCAATGTAGCCAACCTGAATATCGACGCCGATGAGTCTTCGGTAGTTGGGATTGAGCGTCAGATCGCGGCGGGATGCGTCGCTGCCGGGAAGATGCAGGCTTCCGGCCTCGCAGACAGAGCCCTCCTGCAGAAGCTCGCGTGTGATTTCCGTAATGGTGGAAGGACGGATGCCGATCATGGCGCTCAGCGCAGTGCGCGAGAGGGTTTTCTTCTGCATCAGAAGGTTCAGAATTGTTTTTTTCAGCAGATAAGACTTGTCAAAGACCTGGGAATCAAACAGGGGGAACACCTCCATTCAAATTTCGTGATTCGTTATTATAAAAATGGAATATACTACTTCTTTGAAAATATCATAACAAATACGAAAAAATATTGCAAGCGATTTGAAATGATTTTTTTACGACTTTTTTATTAACGAAAACGTTAGACACAATGGAGAAACGGAACAATTACGGTGGACAATATGCACAAAATCAACTGATATATTGTGTAATGAGCAAACAAAAATAAAATTTTATATTGACAAGCCGAAAAAACGAGAGTATAGTCTTGCCAAATTAAAGACGAAGCGTATTTCGGAAAAATGAAATATTCGGAACGGGAGGGAATGAGGTGGTCAAAATACCGGAGCTTGTCCCTGTGCAGCAGGCATTTGTGCGGGACAAGGTTACAGATGTCGCAGAAGCCGTTCGCGCGCAGTTTGCGCAGTCCGGGATTTCCATTCGGCCGGGAAGCAGAATTGCGATTGCGGTTGGAAGCCGCGGGATTGCCAATCTGCCGGTGATTGTCAAAAGCGCGGTGGACTGGGTCCGTCAGCAGGGCGGCGATCCCTTCCTTGTGCCGGCGATGGGCAGCCACGGCAATGGTATTGCCTCCGAGCAGGCGGCGATTCTGCGCGGGCTGGGTGTAACAGAGGCGTTTGTCGGCGCGCCGATTCATGCGTCCATGGAGGTTGTGGAGCTTCCGGGAGACGGGCTTGAAAATCATGTGTATATGGACCGCAATGCCTATGAGGCGGACGGTACGATTGTTATCAACCGCATCAAGATTCATGGAGACTTTGTCGGCGAGACGGAGAGCGGCCTTCTCAAGATGTGCGTGATCGGTCTTGGAAAACACAAGCAGGCACTGGAGATTCACGGCTACGACATCAGCCGCCTGCGCGAGCTTTTGGTGGCGACGGCCCGGCAGGTCATCCGCCATGGCAATCTGATCGCCGGCGTCGGTCTGATCGAAAACGCGTACCATGAGACGATGGAAATCAGGGTGCTGCGGCCGGAGGAATTTGAACAGGAAGAAATCCGGATGCTCCGGCGGTACAAACAGATCATGCCGCAGCTGCCGGTTGATGCGCTGGATATCCTGATTGTCGATGAAATTGGCAAAGAGATCAGCGGCGCCGGCATGGAGACGAAAATTGTCGGGCGGCTGCGCAGCGGCGCGCCGGAGCCGGAAAAGCCGAAGATCCGGTACATTGTGACGACCGATCTGACGCCGGTTTCTCACGGAAACGCCTGCGGCGTTGGAATTGCTGATTTTATCACGAGAAGGCTCTTTGATAAAATCGATCTTCCGGCGACGAATGAAAATATCATCACCTGCCGATGCATTGAGCAGGGGCGGATTCCGATTATCGCAAACGACGACCGGCAGGCTGTGGAGTATGCCATCCGCGCGCTTGGAAACAAGCGGCCGGAGGATATCCGGGTCATCCGGATCAAAAATACGCTGCGGATGGATGAACTGCTGGTCAGCGAAAACCTGCTGCCGCTGCTGCGGGAAAACAGCAATGTCGTTCATATGGGAACGAAGGCCGGGGCAATGTTTGACGGCGACGCGCGGCAGATGATTCCCTTTGAAGTGCAGTTTACCGGCCTTTTGGCAGAAGAAACAAAACAGGAGGGGCGGATATGAGCGAAACAATTTTACAGGTAGCGCATATCACGAAGCGGTTCGGCGGCCTGATGGCGCTCGACGATGTAACGCTGCATGTGAACCGCGGGGAGATTGTCGGTCTGATTGGGCCGAACGGCGCGGGTAAGACGACGTTGTTCAATACCATCTCGGGCGCATATTATGCGACGAGCGGAACGGTCACGTATCTTGGGGAGGACATCACCCGGATGACGCCGAACCGCCGCTGCCACCGCGGCATCGGCCGGACCTTCCAGATCACAAAGCCGTTCGGCGATATGACGGTTCTGGAAAACGTTGCAATCGGTGCAATGTACGGAAAGAGCGAAAAGGTTGATTTTCTGAGCGGCGCGCTTAAAAAGCAGGGACTGGAGCGGGCGGATGAGGTCCTGAAAATGATGGCCCTGGACCATAAAAAGGACGCAAAGGCCGGCACGCTGAATGTGCCGGAGCGCAAGCGGCTGGAGATCTGCCGGGCGCTTGCGACAGATCCGGTTCTGCTGCTGCTCGACGAGGTGGTTGCGGGCCTCAACCCTTCCGAAGTTGAAGAGATGGTGCAGATGATCCGCCGCGTCCGCGACACGGGCGTGACAATCCTGATGATTGAGCATGTGATGAAGGCGGTTATGAACCTCTCCGACAGAATGTACGTACTGAGTTTCGGAAAGCTGATTGCAGAAGGACTTCCCCAGGAGGTCGCCGCCAATCAGCAGGTGATTGAAGCCTACCTCGGAAAAATCGGGCAGAAGGGGGCAAAGATATGCTGAAGGTAAAGTCCATCAATTCGTTCTACGGCGATGTGCAGATTCTGTATGATGTGTCTCTGGAAATCAACCGCGGCGAAATTGTGACGATTCTCGGCTCCAACGGCGCGGGCAAAACCTCCCTCATCAAGTCGATCTGCAACATGCTGCCGATCAGAAGCGGCGAGATCTGGTATGAGGATCAGCGGCTGGACAAAATCCCGGCGTATAAGCTGGTCGACCTCGGCATTTCGCTGGTGCCGGAGGGACGGCGGCTGTTCCCGGATATGACAATTTACGACAACCTGTACCTCGGCGCATATGCCCTGAAGGACAAAAACCAGGTGCAGGAGAATCTGGAGTGGGTGATGGAGCTGTTTCCCCGGCTGCGCGAGCGCTCCAAGCAGCTGGCAGGAACCCTGTCCGGCGGCGAGCAGCAGATGTGCGCGATTGCCAGAGGACTTATGATCCGCCCACGGATGATTATTTTTGACGAGCCGAGTCTGGGTCTGGCGCCGATCATCGTCGATCAGATTTTTGAGACGCTGACCCACATTGCAAAAGAAAGTCAATCCACAATCCTGCTGATTGAGCAGAATGCGCAGACTGCGCTGGAGATCAGCGACCGCGGCTACGTGCTGGAAAACGGGCATCTGGTTCTGTCCGGAAGCAGCCAGGAGCTGCTTGCGAGCGCGGAAATCCAGAAAGCCTATCTTGGCCTCTAGTCCTGCAAAACGAGTATCGGGAAAGTGGGGAGTTCTATGAGTTTTTCATATTTGATGGAGTTAATTGTCAGCGGTGTCGTGACAGGCGCCTGCTACGCGCTGGTCGGCGCGGGACTGTCGCTGATCTGGGGCACGCTGAAGATGGTAAACCTGGCGCATGGCGAGTTTTATATGCTCGGCGGCTACATCCTCTGGCTTTCGCTGACGGTTGGCAATATGCCACTGCTGGCGGCAATTCCGATTGCGGTTCTCTGCGTGATTGCGGTTGCTGCGATTTTGCAGGTGACGACCATCCGCCCGCTGATGCGCAAGGCCGGATGGGATATGAGCCCGTGGATTCTGACGCTGGGCCTTCAGATTCTGCTGCAGAACCTGGCACTGCAGATGTGGGGCGAGCAGTACCGGAATGTTCCGTATTTCTGGGACGCGGTGTTTAAGCCCGGCAACCTGTTCACCATCTCCGGCCAGCGGATTATCATTCTCGCAGGCGCATTGGCGGCAATCCTTCTTTTAATGTATATCATCAAACGCACGAAGCTTGGCCGGGCGATCATCGCAACCTCGCAGGACGGCGAGTTTGCAACAATGCTTGGCATCAACACGCGGCGCGTTTACCTTATTACATATATTATATCGGCATTTCTGGCGGCTGTGGCCGGCATTCTGCTCAGCCCGATCTATTCCGTCAGCCCCTGGATGGGAACAAGCGTACAGACCAAGGGCCTGGTCGTCTGTATCCTGGGCGGCCTTGGCAGCGTGGACGGCGCGATTCTGGCCGGTATCTTTATGGGAATCATCGAGAGCCTGACGGTCAGCGTCGTGGGCTCGGAGTGGCGGGATGTCGCAGCATATCTGCTGCTGATCATCGTGCTGTATGTGAAGCCTTCGGGGTTGTTTGGCAAACGCAAGGAGGGCTGAGAGATGACGAAATTAACGAATACCCTTTTGTATAAGAGAAACCGGATCGCGATGGTGGGCGCGGCGGTGCTGTTTATTCTGCTGGCGCTGTTCCCACTGAGCATTACGAAAACCTATTTCCTGCATGTTGTCATCCTGTGCATCGTCTATTCCTGCATCACAAGCGCATGGAACATGATTGCCGGCTACGCGGGCGTGTTCAGCTTCGGCTTTCAGGCGCTGTTCGGTATGGGCGCGTATGTATCGGCGCTTCTGAGCATCAACCTGGGCTGGAGCCCATGGCTGACGATGTGGATTGGCGCGCTGGCTGCGATGTGTGTCGGCGCGGTGGTTGCAATTCCGAGCCTGAAGCTCAAACTGCTTCCTTATATCTGCATCGCGACGATGTGCATGGGCGAGATTATCCGCATCATCATTGCCAACTGGACGGAGCTGACGCGCGGGGAAATGGGTCTGACCAATATCCCCAAGCTCTTTGCCGACGGCAACCGGTATAAATACTACTATGCGGCGCTTGTGATGTTTGCGGCCGTGCTGGCGGTGGTTGTAAAGATTGTCAACTCGCCGATGGGTATGTCCCTGCAGGCGATGAAGGGAAGCCAGGAAGCTTCTGAAAGTCTAGGCATCAATATCCCGGGCACAAAGGTCCGCATTTATATGATCGGCGCGTTCATCGCGGGTCTGGTCGGCGCGTTCTATGCGCACTATATGTGCATTCTGACTCCTACGGCGGCGCTGGGAAGCTCTCTGATGACCTCTTATGTCGCGATGAGCCTGATCGGCGGCATCGGCACGATTGTCGGCCCCGTGCTCGGCTCGTTCCTGGTGACGGTCGGACTGGAGCTGCTGCGCGCGCTTGACGATTACCGGATGATTGTCTACGCGCTTCTGATTATTGTTACGATCATCTTCCTGCGCACCGGTATCTGGGGCTCGATCAAAAATCTTGTGATGAGCCGCGCGGAGGCCAAGCGCGAGCAGGCGCGAAAAAACGGATAAACGCCGGGGCGATTCACAGGTAAGTGGGTTTGTGTGACAACACTCAAAATAAAAACAGAAAGGAATCAGACAAATGAAAAAAGTAATATCCCTTCTTCTGGCGGCAATCATGCTTCTGACGCTCTTTGCCGGATGTGCTGCCAAACAGGAAACAGCGCCGGCCAGCACGGCAAGCGACTCCGGTACCACAGAACAGACAAGTGCAAGCAGCGAAACGGAAACCACGGCGGATGCACCGGAGTTTGCTGGCACGATCAAAATGGGCGCGGTTCTGCCGCTCTCGGGCGCGAATGCTGAGACCGGCATCGGCGTGCAGCAGGGCCTGGAACTGGCTGCGGCGGAAATCAATGCTGCCGGCGGCATTATGATGGACGGCAAGGCGTATGAAGTGGAGCTCTACTTTGAAGATGATACCGGCGCACCGGACCAGTCCGTGTCCGCGGCAGAAAAGCTTCTGACGCTCAATGAAGTCAGCGTCCTGTTCAGCGAGTGCCTCAGCTCCTGCGCACTGGCCATTATGGATATCTGCAACCAGTATCCGGAGGTGCTTTTCACGACGGTTGAGTGCACCAGTGATAACTTCGGCAAGCTGATCGGCGAGGATCCTGACCGCTACTTCAACTTCTTCAAGCCCTGCTTCAACAGCGCGGACTATGGCTCCAACTTCGGTGAAATGCTCCGCGACCTCAGCCAGACGGACGCTGTTGATTTCTCCAACAAGACCGTGGCCTACATTGTAGAAGATACGGATGCCGGACGCAGCTGCGTGTCTGCCTGTGAGGCGGCGCTGGAAGAGTATTGCGGCGGCTCGGAAACGGTCGCGTTTGAGGTTGTTCCGGTTGGTACCACGGACTTCTACTCCCAGATCAACAAGCTCAAGGCGCTCGATCCGGACGTTGTTATGACCTATTTTGTTCCCCTGAACTCCGGTGTTGCCTATCTTAAGCAGGCGCAGGAACTCGGCGCAGAGTGGACGAACGTCGGCTTCGTCTATGGCATGAAGCCTGATTTCATCGAGCAGGCCGGACAGGCGGCAGAGGGCCTTCTGTGGTTCCCGATGATGGCGGACTTTGAGCATGACGAGAAGGTTATCGAGTTCGGCAACCGCGTTCTGGAAATGTTCCCGAAGGCCGGCCTGACTGCCATCCATGTCAGCGCTTACAATATCATGCAGATGGTCAAGGAAGCCATTGAGACCTCCAACACCACAAGCGCCAAGGACGGCCTTGCCGATGCGTTCTTCCATGTGGATTATCAGTCGATCATCGGCCGCTATGTCTTCAAGGATGACCATACCTCCAAGTCTTCGGCAGAATATCTGCCTGTCAACTGCGTGCAGGTGCAGAATCAGGAGAACTTCATCGTCTGGCCGGCAGAGTATGCCTCCAGCGAAGCGGTTGCGCAGTATTGAGCTGCCGGAATCTGAAAACAGAATGAACCATTGATCTTATGCCTGCGGTCTGTAGGAAACAACTGCAGACCGCGGGCGTTTTATATGGGTGATTTACATGCTTGATATTTTAATTCAGAATGCGCAGATCGCCGACGGTACCGGAGGGCCGCTGTTCACCGGCAACATCGGCGTGGAGGGCGACCGGATTGTGCTCGTAAACCACGGCGAGACGGCCCCGGAAGCAAAGCGCGTGATCGACGCGACGGGGCTTTTGTGTACGCCGGGCTTTGTGGACTCGCACAGCCACGCGGATATGTCCCTGCCGTATTACCCGGATGTGTACAATCTGGTGTGCCAGGGCGTGACGACATTTGCCGGCGGAAACTGCGGCATCGGCCTGGCCCCGGCCCTGAACCCGGACTTTTATAAGCCCTATTTCGCGTCCCTGGATGTGGCGGACCTGGATGTCTGTTGGCGCGGCTTCGGACAGTGGCTGGACTATGCCCGGACGCTGAAGCTGGGGGCAAACTATGTTCCGCTTGTGGGCCTCAATCCCATCCGCGGAGGTGTTTTGGGCCCGGATTACGCAAGAGCGTCGACCGATGCGGAAATTGCGCAGGAGGTTGAAGCGCTCCAAGAGGCACTGGACGCGGGCGCATTCGGCATGTCTCTGAGCCTGGACCCGGGCGTGGCAGGGCATTTTGCGGACGCACGGGAGCTGAACGCGCTGTGCCAGGTGCTGCAGGCGCGGGAGGTGCTTTTCACCGCGCATACGCGCCACCACCAGACCCAGTGGCCGAGTGAGGACGGCCAAAGCTATTATGGCTGGTTCATCGGGGAAAAGGGAGAGGCCATCTGCGGCCGATATCAGGGACTTGTGGAATTCATGGAATATTACCGCAGGTTCCCGAAGCTGCGCTGTATCATTGCGCATCTGACAAACGCCTACAGCGTTCCCCAACCGCACTCGGGGGAGTTGGAGCACGCGATGCTCGACGAGACGGTGGAGTTCCTGGTCAACGCGCCGCTGCGCGATGGCTGCGATGTCTATTATAATGACATTCCGGATAACCAGAGTATCTCTTCTTCTTACCGCGTGGCGACGATGATGCTGCGCAATATGTCGCATGACGAGGCGGTGCGCGACTACGCGACCGAGGACAAGATGATCGCGGGTCTGCGCGATCCGGCGTTCCGGAAGAAGATGCATGCGTTCATCAACGGCGGCAAATTCAAGCTGACCATGCTTCATCCGGCGACAGATCCCTACTGGGCAGACGACTATATGATTACGGCCAGCACTATCCCGGGCATTGTCGGCAAGACCCTGATGCAGATTACAAAAGAACGCATGCCGGGCACAGACCGGGAACTGGTCTACAACAACTGCGTGGAGGTGCTTTTTGATCTTTTGCTGGAAGATCCGTACCTCCGGGGCGCCATGAGTCTGGACAAGCGCGAGTATGAGACAACGTGGCTTCTGCGCAATGAGCGGAGCATGCCGATCAGCGACACGGTCGCGCTGCCGAAGCATCCGGATACATCGAGAAATATTATGGGCTACGGCACGCCGCCGGTTGCGTACAACATCTTTATACGCTTCTTGCTGCGGATGTGTGACGAGCTGGGGTATCTGAGCGTTCCCGAGGCAATTCACCGCATGACGCTTCTTCCGGCGCAGGTGCTGCGCGTGGAAAAGCGAGGCGCTTTGAAAGAAGGCTATTATGCAGATATCACCCTGCTCGACTGGGAAAAGCTCGGATACCAGAATGATTTTGAAAATCCCGCGCAGCCGCCGCAGGGCATTTGCCATGTGCTGGTCAACGGCCGGTGTGCTGTAGAAAACGGCGCCGTTCAGCCGGCGGGTGCGGGCCGGGTGCTCAACCGGCTGCAGCAGTAATTGTGTTCATCCATAGAAAATTCAGGCGGCGCGGAAGCGAGGGCCTGGCGGACTTTAATCAAAAAGGAAGTTGAATCATGTTTTACAACACCGATACATCGAGAGATCTCTTTTACGAAGCAAAAAAATATCTGGTAGGCGGCGTTGCCAGCTCCATTCATAAGGCGGCGGACGAGGAATACCCGATCTATGCCGTCCGCGGCAAGGGCTCGCGCTTTTTTGACGTCGACGGGAACGAGTATATTGATTACATGGGCTCGTTCGGCCCGTCTATTCTGGGCTTCTCGCCGGATGTTGTCAATGAAGCGGTCATCCGCCAGATTCAGGAGGGCACGCATTTTGCACTGCCGACGGAATCTTTGAACGCGCTGTCGAAGAAGCTGGTAGAGGTGCTGCCGAGTGCGGAGATGGTCGGCTATCAGAGTACCGGCACTGAGGCCGATATGGTTGCGCTGCGTCTGGCGCGCGCATACACCGGAAAGACGAAGGTTGTGCGCTTTGAAGGACACTACCATGGCTGGAGCGATGAGATCAACGTCAGCGCCCATCCGGCGGCGATTGCATCCATGGGCCCGGTCAACAAGCCGTGGAAGAGCCTGGAGTGCCCGGGCCAGGTGCGCGAGGCTTCGGACAATATCATTGTGCTGCCGTGGAATGATCTGGGGGCCATTGAGCGCACGTTCAAGCGGCAGGCCAATGAAATTGCGGCCGTTATCATGGAACCGATCATGTACAACGCCGAACCGATTCTGCCCGAACCCGGGTATCTGGAGGGCGTGCGCCGGCTGACGAAGGAATATGATGTTGTGATGATCCTCGACGAGGTCATCACGGGCTTTCGTCTGGCGCTTGGCGGCGCGTCGGAATATTTTGGTGTGGTGCCGGACCTGACGGTGTTTGCCAAGGCGGTTGCAGCGGGCTATCCGATTTCCGGTGTCGGTGGACGCCGGGAGATCATGGAAAGCGGCGTGCATCCGGCGGGAACCTTCAACGCCAATCCGCTCTGCGTAGCCGCAGCGCTCGCGACGCTTGGCGAGCTGAAAAAGCCCGGCACCTATGAGGGCATGAAGCAGATCACCGATGAGATTGTCGCCGGCGTGCGTGAGCTCGGCAAAAAGTACGGTATCAAGCTGTGGTGCGACAACCAGGTCTCTGTCTGGCAGCTGCAGTTTGGCATTGACGCGCCCATGCACGATGTGCGTGACAACTTCAAGGTAGATAAGAAGCTCTATGGCAGATTCTACCGCGAATGCCTCAAGCGCGGCATCCGCCTGCACTCGTCCAGAGGCCGGTTCTATATTTCGACGAAGCATACGCACGAGGACGTTGCGCAGACGCTGCGCGTCTTCGACGAGGTCCTGCGGGAATTTTAAGCTGTTAAAAACGCTTGTTTTTGACAAGGGAGTTTGCGCCGGTGAGCACGCGGCAAACCTTCACGGTCTTAAATATACGGAAAAGCCAACCTTTTTGAGAAAAGGTTGGCTTTTTGTAGCTTATCGTTTCAGAACCTGCCAGCCTCTGCGCAGGAACAGATACGTGAGCGCCGGGTCGAGCAGATAGATCAGTGCCTGGAGGCTGCCGCCGAAGATCAGGGTGGCGAGCACCAGAAGCGCACTGATAGCGGCTGTGCAGTAAAACGCCAGACGGCGGTGCGAGGCCAGAAACCAGATATACCCCGCAAACTTGAGCGCGAACAGAACCAGAACCGTCAGATAAAACGGGTACAGCGCGTCGACGCTTGCAATCATGGACTGCAAAATGGATAGAATGTCGGAAAATTCCGGCAGCTGCATGGTTTCCAGAAAGAAGTCTTGATAGCGGTAGATCAAGAGCATGCTCCCGAAGCCAAAGCACATATAGCCCGCGAAGATGGCGCAGACCACCAGCCAGAAGCAGATATTGCCCCGGAAGTGCGGCCGCCCGGCATCATCCTGCCAGACGACGCTGCGCGGCGCGGTGGCTGCCGGTGTGTCGTAGGCGCCGGGATAGGTCTGCGTGCCGGACGGCGCAGAGGAAGTACCAGATGCGGCCTCCTCTGGGCGCTCCGGCTTTCCGTAGCGCTTGACAAGCGCGCCGCATTCCGGGCAGATCAGGACGTTATCATCGACCTGTTTGCCGCAATTATAGCAAGTTTGCATGCAGCATACTCCTTTATCACAGAAAAATATCGTTTGTGGATATGCTTATTGTACCTGCCTGTGGTGGGAAAGTCAATTCCGGGTGCAAAGCAGGCGCGCGCGCAAGGGCATTTTTTGCAATGTAACGAGCAGTTTTTGGCATTTACTTGACGGCTGTTTTTTATATAATATAGAACAACTTCAAAAGAAAGGGAGAGCGGCGGATGCGATTTACAAAGATGAACGGCGCGGGCAATGACTTTCTCATCCTGGAAAATCTGCGCGGCGAGCTGAACGAAAAGCAGATTTCCTCGCTTGCCAAAACGCTCTGCGACCGGCATATGTCTATCGGTGCCGACGGACTGATGGCAGTTGTTCCGGCGAAAGCCGGTGCGGACTTCGGGATGCTCTTTTTCAATTCAGACGGCTCCATGGGAGAAATGTGCGGCAACGGCGCGCGCTGCATCTGCCGGTACGGCTATGAGCATGGCTTCGCCGGAGAAAAACAGACGATCGAGACGACGGCCGGACTTGTGACCGGCGAACGCATCGACAAACGAAACTACCGTATCCGTCTGCCCGAGCCGACGGTTTTGCGGGAGCTGGCGCTGGATGTGGACGGAAAGCGCGTCGAGTGCATGTATGTCGAGCTTGGAAACCCCGGTATTCCGCATGCCGTGGTGCAGTATCCGGGTCTGCGCGAGGCAGACGAGCGGGCGCTTTTCAAGCTTGGGAAAAAGCTTCGTTACCATTCGGCGTTCCCGAAGGGAGCGAATGTGAACTTCATTGAAACCATCGGCAAGGATCATTTTTACGAGCGGACGTGGGAGCGGGGCGTGGAGGATTTCACGTATGCCTGCGGCACGGGAACAGGCTCAGCCATTTACGCGCTGGCAGACAAACACAGAAGTTCCGATCATGCGCGGGTGGAAATGAAAGGAGGTCTTCTTCTCGTGGACATTGTCCGCGAGGGTAAGAAGTGCAGGGACCTCCTGCTCACGGGTCCGACAAAGCTCGTGTGCGCCGGAGAGGTCCTGGATGAGGAAGCTTCGCTGTAAACGGTCAAAAAACGTTTGGATTTATCTGAAAAGGAGAAAGTGTTTATGAACAAGAAGTCTGTTGCACAGAACTATACGTTCCTCGGCATCATGCTCGGCGCGATGATCCTCGGCGCAGTGTTCGGCGGACTCTGGCCGAAGGCTGCCGCTGTGATCAAGCCGGCCGGCACGGTGTTTATCAACATGATGTTCTGCATCGTTGTGCCGCTGGTCTTTTCTTCGATCGCGGGCGCGGTCGCCAATATGAAAAGCCGCAAACGCGCGGGCAAGATCATGGGCGTTACCGTCGCGACGTTCGTCATCACCGGTGCGATCGCCGCGGTCATCATGTTTCTGCTGATCCAGGTTTTCCCGCCGGTCCTGACGCCGTGGACGGAGCTTCAGGCGGAAGAAATGGGCGAGTACGCAACGATCAGCGACATGATCGTCAATTTCTTTACGGCCTCTGACTTCGTGGGTCTGCTCAGCCGCCGTGCGATGCTGCCTTTGATCGTGTTCTCAATTCTCTTCGGCTTTGCCGTCAACCTCAACGGCGGCAGCGAGACGATGGTTGCCAAGTTCCTGGAGGACCTGACAAACGTGATGCTGAAGTTTGTCAAGATCGTGACCTATTACGCCCCCATTGCCTTCTTCGCGATTTTCGCCGATCTTGTCGCCAGCTACGGCCCGCAGATCACGGAAGCGTATGGACGTGCGCTGCTGCTGTACTATCCGCTGTGCTTTGTGTACATCTTCACGGCCTTCCCTCTGTTTGCCTGGTTCGGCGGCGGCAAGGGTGCGGTGAAGGTTATGTTCCGGCACATCGTAAAGCCTGCCGTCGTTTCACTCGGTACCTGCTCTTCGGTTGCGACGATCCCGACCAACATGGAGGAGGCGGAGGCTACCGGCATCTCCAAGGACGTATCCGATATGGTTCTGCCGCTTGGCGCGACGATGCACATGGACGGCTCGTGCTTTTCCTGCGTGCTGAAAATCGCGTTCGTGCTCGGCGTATTTGGGCAGGATATGGGCTTTGAGCGTCTGGTTCCGATCATTCTGGTCGCGGTTTTGTCCTCAGTCGGCATGTCCGGCGTGCCCGGCGGCGGCTACATCGGAGAGTACATCATCTGCTCGATTTTCTTCCCGACGCAGATGGAGGTCGCATTCCCGATTCTCGTAGCCATCGGCAATCTCGTTGACCCGCCTGCAACCATGATCAACTCTGCCGGAGACTATGTGGTGTCGTATATCGTCTCGCGCTTTGTCGACGGCAAGGATTGGCTGCAGAAGCAGCTTGCCGCCAAGGGCGAAAACAAGTAAAATACCGGCCGCAAGCGGCCATGTCCCGGCCCGCCAATTAGGCGGGCCGGGTGCTTTTTTGGACACAAAAAGGCTAGTGTAATGGACAAAAAGAAGCGCTGCGTTTGCGTTTGTGCGAATTTACGGATTTTTTGGGAAATCGATGCAAAAAGACCAAATAAAACCGGCAAAACAGACAAAAAATTTCTGGCGGACTTTTCACAGTAGATATTCTTGAAAAAACGTGTTATACTGCTATTTGGTGAACAATGTCTTTCATTGAATTCATATTTTACAAGATTCCTGCAAAGGAAAGATTTTAGGAAAAGAGGTACTTTATATGTCTGAACTGAATTTGAGCAAGTACGGCATTACCGGAGCTACCGAGATCGTGCGCAATCCCTCTTACGAGATGCTGTTCGAAGAGGAGACCAAGCCGGGTCTGGTCGGCTACGAAAAGGGCCAGGTCAGCGAGCTGGGCGCTGTCAACGTTATGACCGGTATCTACACCGGCCGTTCGCCCAAAGATAAGTATATTGTTGTCGACGAGAACTCCAAGGACACCGTGTGGTGGACCTCCGACGCTTATAAGAACGACAACCATCCGATGAGCGAGGAAACCTGGAAGACCGTTAAGGCTCTGGCTGTCAAGGAACTGTGCAACAAGCGCCTGTTCGTCGTCGATGCATTCTGCGGCGCCAACCACGACACCCGCATGGCCATCCGCTTCATCGTGGAAGTCGCATGGCAGGCACACTTCGTTACCAACATGTTCATCCGCCCGACCGCGGAAGAGCTCGAGAACTTTGAGCCGGACTTCGTTGTCTACAACGCTTCCAAGGCCAAGGTCGAGAACTACAAGGAGCTGGGTCTGAACTCCGAGACCTGCGT
>CAKUCT010000002.1 GCA_934643765.1 uncultured Oscillospiraceae bacterium | reverse complement strand
GCCCATGACCATGACGTGGGGCGCGGTGCCCTGGGTGAGGTCGGAGATGAAGTTGCCGATGGTG
Organism: uncultured Oscillospiraceae bacterium; assembly: GCA_934643765.1. Classification (GTDB taxonomy): domain Bacteria; phylum Bacillota; class Clostridia; order Oscillospirales; family Oscillospiraceae; genus CAG-170. The sequence goes on along the minus strand of CAKUCT010000002.1, from coordinate 31,710 downwards.
ATGCCGATGCAGCCGGGCAGACCGAACAGAATGCCGAACGGAGCCTGCAGGGCGTTTGCCGGGCGGAGCCAGGTGCCGGGAGCGAGCTTGATGAAGCTCAGCGTCAGAAGCGCTGCGGCGTAGATGGCGGCGGTCATAACGATCAGCACAAGGTCAATGGTGGATGTTTTCTTACCGCGCTTGCGGCCGGAGAGCAGGTCGCTGACGGCGCCGATGAGAAGGATTGCAAGGCCCGCGAGCATGACATAGGCGCCTGCGAGCATGGTGACAGGCAGATTGTCCTGGCCGTTGACCATCAGCTTGCGAACGCCCATCAGAGCGTAGGCGGCGAACACAACGCCAAGTGCGCGCAGACCGCACAGAACGGTACGCTTTTTGCCTTCGGCGCTGCCGGTGCAGAATGCGAGCACGGCCGCAACCAGAACACCGGCCGCGATGACGACCACCAGCGTTGCACCGAACGTTGCAACGGTTGAAAGACCCGTTACGCTGATCTGCGTGTTGTCAAACCAGGGCATGAACAGCGCTGCGATGCAGGCCACCAGTCCCACCAGGCTCAGTACCAAGCCCTTACTTGTCTGTTTCTTTGAAGTTTCCATCGTTCAAGTCCTCCTTCTGATTTCTTCCTTTTCTTGTTTCACAAACATGCCGGTTTATCCCTTCCGCGTTTCAAACGGATCGTGATATACCGTGTCATGGTAGCGATAAATCAGGCGTGCCGGGAATACGCCGCGGTCGGTTGCGACGGCGGAGATGTATTTCGGCGACGTGATATCAAAGGCCGGGTAGTAGCCCTTCGCGCCGTCAACCGAGGTGCGCTGGCCCAGGCAGTGCAGAACCTCTTCGGGGTTGCGCTCTTCGATGGTGAAGGCGTTCGGACCGTAGCTTCCCTTCACGGGGCCGTTGTAGCCCAGAAGGAAATAGGGAAGATCGTTGTCATGCGCGGCCATGGCCAGGGGATATGTGCCGATTTTGTTTGCAATGTAGCCGTCCATGGTGATCTTGTCGGCGGTGGAGATAAACATGTTGGTTTTGCCGCTCTGCATGAGATAGGCGGGCATGTTGTCCGTTACGACCGTGACGGGAATGCCCATCTCCACGCAGGACTTTGCCGTCAGGCGCGCGCCCTGCAGATAGGGCCGCGTTTCCGAGGCAAAGAGCTGAATGTCCTTGCCGTCTTCGGCGGCAAAGTAGAGCGTGTACGCCAGCGCCGCACCGGCAAAGCAGATGGTCTGGATGCGCGCGCCGTCGGCGATGAGATCCGCGGCATAGCGTCCGGTGTCGCGGGCGATGCGGTTTCCTTCCGCAATTTTTTCATAGACGAAGGCGCGGAGCGCTTCGGAGACATCGCCGTTTTTGGCGAACGTCTCATGGGCCACACGCATGCAGCCAGTCAGAATGTAGTCCAGATCCCAGCCGGTCGGGCGGGTGTGGCGCAGGCGGTCACAGCCCTGCTCCAGTGCCGCGAAGAACTGCGCTTCAGGCTCGTCCTCATGCACGCGTGCGTGCATGGCAAGACCGAGACCGGCGGCGTAGGCCAGCGGGGGTGCGCCCTGGATGGTCATGTCTTCAATCGCTTTTGCAACGGATTCCAGATCCTTGCAAGTCACATACTCCACCGCGAGCGGATATTTCCGGCGGTTGAGCATGTGTACGCAGCCGTCTTCAAACCAGAGGGTATTGAAGCGGTCTGCAAGCAGCGCCAATTTCCGTGCCATTTTCTCTCCTCCTGTGTTCAGCGGAACAGCCCTAGGCTGGTCCAATATGGAATCATTACCAGAATGGTAACGAGACACGCCAAAAAGTAAACGGATGCGTACCGTGTCCGATCCTTGCCGGACCAGCCCTCGTCCTGCAGCGTGTTCTCCCCGATCAGAAGGAACATGTTTTCATACTTCAGGAAGAACGCGCAGATTGCGAAGCAGAACAGCGGCAGCCAGGCCAGAGGGCTCAGGCCGTAGCTTTCCTGCAGCTGCGGCAGAACCGACGAGAGAACCACAATCGTCGGCGTGAGCAGCGCCACGTCCACGAACCGCCAGATGAACAGCAGAACCAGCATTGCCGGCATGAAAATCCAGGGGCTCTGCAGCAGCGCGCCGAACAGCGGGAACAAACGCGCCGAGAACCAGCCAGACAGGCCGGAGGCCGAGAAGATAGCGCTCAGACTCATCGAAGCGCCGACAAATAAGATGATATCCCACGAAATGCCGCTGCTGATTTCCGAAGGGCGGATGACGCCGGAGGCACACAGTACGAAAAAGCCGAGAAGGCAGGTCGCGGTGTCCGGGATGGAGTGCAGCGTGCCCGTTGCAAACAGGGCAAAGCAGCAGCTGAGTACGAGCGCCGTCGTTTTTTCCTGCCGCGTCATCGGCGGCAGCTGCGCATAGAGCTTATCAAACGCGGACGGCTGCACGCGAAGCGGCTGCTCCGGCCGCAGGGCAAGCGCGCCGCAGACAAGTAAAAGCAGGCTGACCAGCATGGCAGGCAGAAACATGACGCGGAACCAGCCGGCAAAGCTGACGGCCGGGATGCCGTCGACGGAAGAAAAGATACCCGTCAGAATCGGGCCCATCAAAGAACCCGTCGTCCAGCCGATTCCTGGAATCACGGCCATGGCCCAGGCGGAGAGCAAGAGGAGCGATCTTCCGCGCGAGTGCTTTGGAATCTGACAGATCTGCACGCATTCCAGCGCCAGCGGCATGACGAGAATCACGCGGACGGTAATCGACGGCGTGAAGACCGAAAGGACGACGCCGAGCAGCGCCCAGCACGCAATCAGCTTCGGATAGGTCACAGTCCGGATCCGGCGCAGAAGCCAATAGGCGATGCGCTGACCGAGGCCCGTCTTTTTCAGCGCGTAACCAAAAAAAAGCGCCGGCACCATCGTCCACACCGATGTTTGCGTAAAGCCGGAAAAAACAGTACCGGCCGGAAGGCCAGCCAGAAGCATAAGCGCAAACAAGCAGCAGGAAGAAGCACCAACGCTCAATCCAAACGGCTCGAGAATCCATAGTCCCGTCACCCAGATCAGCACCGCGAGAACCCGGTGGCCCAGCATATCCAGAGCCGGCGCAAACGGGCGCAGAGCACCTACCGCAATGCCCGCCAGAAATATGCCAAGATAAGCCAATTCTCTGCGATGCTTGTGCATAGTACCCTCCGTATCAGCTGCATGGTCCGGATGACGTTAGTATGTACGTTCGTTTTAATTTAGTACAACTGTTTGGTGCCATCATAGAGCATTTTTCTCTGTTTGTCAACAAGAAATAAATTTTTCAATGACATTTTTACAGACAGTTTTCGAATTGTTTATTGACAAAATTACCAAAAAAATTTATAATGTAAACACACAAAAATTTAGATCAGAGAGGGGCCTGCCCGATGCTGAACTCCGACTATGCGCGCTTGCGGATAATTGATGCTGCCTACGACCTGTTCGGAAGGTGCGGCTATGCGGCCACAACGGTTCGCATGATCGCGCAGCAGGCGGATGTGTCCCTGTCGGCCATTCCATATTATTTTGAGAACAAGGACAATCTGTTCCAGCAGGTCGTGGATACGGCGATCCAGGAATTTGCGCAGTATTTCAAATCCACCATCCGGGATATTGACGCGTTTCTGGAAAAGCCGGAGCGCAGCGCGGAGGAGGCAAAGACGCTTCTGCTGCGGCTTGCCAATAAGCATGTGGACTATGTCTTTGACCCCAAGAACGACAAGCAGATGCGACTGTTTTTCCAGCTGAGATCGTCGCATGAATCGTCGGCGGCGATGAAGACGCCCTTCAACATGTCCACAACACAGCCGTTTGCAAGCCTTTTAAAGGTCCTGCGACCGGAGCTGGAGGACGACGAGGCGATCATTCTGGCCTATTCTATCATCGGCGAGCAGCTGTTCTTCTTCTATCACCGGCCGAGCGTTCTGGCCCAGCTGGGGCTGACGGAATACAGCGCGGCGAGCGTGCGGCGCATCCGGAAGGTGCTGGTGCAGCGGCTCGAGCGGGAACTGGATGCGCGCAGCTAATGCTGCGGGCCAAAAAATTGCGGAAAAAAGACGGGCTTGCCCGTCTTTTTTGCGGCCAACGGCAGACATTTGTCATGGTGCGTTTTTCCGGATATGCTATAATAACAATGCGATTATGTGAAGAAGGAGGGACGCGGGATGCAGGCTATGATGATGAACGAGGAAGGGCGCCGGGTGCTGGGCGCGTATGGACTCGATGAGGCCATGCTCAGAGGCTGCCGTGTGGAGCAATACGAAGACGGCGAGTTTCTGTTCGTGCAGGGTACGCCGCTGGATGCAATCCGCATTGTCTTCGACGGCACGGCGAAGCTCTCCATCCAGACGCAAAGCGGGAAAAGCCTGATCCTGTGCTACTATATTTCAGACGGCATTCTCGGCGATATGGAGCTGATGAAGGGCGGGGCCGTTGCGACAACGACGGTCATTGCCGCCTCAAGGCTCTGTTGCGTCGCAATTCCGCTGGAGGCAAACGAGGCGTATCTGCGAAGCAGCGTGCCGTTTTTGAACTGTGTCGGGCGCGAGCTTTCCGAAAAGTTGATGAAAAGCAGCGACACGCATACGGCCTCGGCTTTATATTCCAGTGAAGCGCGGCTGTGCGCCTATCTTCTGATGATTGCGCAGCAGGACGCGCTGCGAGAAAATCTGACCGACGTTGCGCAGGCGGTTGGCATCAGCTACCGCCACGTGTTCCGGATTATGCACAAGCTGTGTGACGACGGCGCGCTGGAGCGGACAGACGCGGGCTACCGGATTGCGGACAGACAGCTGCTGCAGCGCCGGGCGTACGCGGAGCCCTCGCGCTGGAAACGGGCCTGAAGCGCACGAAAGGATAAAAGGGAGGCTTTTGGATGCAGATCATACGGCAAAGCGAGCTGACTTCGGCGGAAAATTTTCAGAGCCGGTCGTATCTGGCGGAAATTGCGGGGTTGACGGCGCCGATTCATACGGACAAGTGCAGCATCGCGCTTACGCGCCTGGCAGCAGGGGGTTCGGTTGTGCGGCACTATCACAAAGCTTCGGATGAGATTTATATCTTCACGGAAGGCCGGTGCACGATGTGCGTTGACGGGGCAATTTTGCAGGCCCAGGCCGGAACAGTGGTTTTGGTGGAGCCGGGCGAGCGGCACGAAATTTTTCCGACGGACGAGCCTGCGGCGTTTTACGCCATCAGCATTCCGCCCTACCGGCCGGAGGATTTTTTGCCGGATGCACCGGAAGGGCAGAAATGAGAATTGCAAAACGGGCCGGATTGTGGCAAAATAAGAGCAGAGCTGCGCGGCAGCTCTGCTTTTCTGAATCTGGTTAGAGGAACTTAATTTAAAAAGAAAGGGGCAAGCCGTACCATGGAAGATGCCAAACTGCAATTTGACAGAAGCTGCCACGTGCTGTATACAAAAGCCTGCAAGCGGGAGATCTGCGCAGCCATTGCGCGGCACTATCCGCGCGCGGAGCGGGAGGCAGTCTGGGAAAAAATGCAGCTGCAATATGTGGAATTTCTGAAGGACTGGCGGACAGACTTGGGCGGCCAGAAAAATTTTCACAACGGCAGAGGCGGAACCTATGATAATATCGCGCTGTTAAGCTATTATACGGTCTGCCGGGAGGCAACAGATCTTGCCGAGCTGGAGCAGATGGAGGGCGCGCTGTTTTTGCCCGCGTTCCGGCGGATGCGGTTTGTCAATGTCAATCTTCCAATCTTCAAACGGCTGATGTACCGCGCATTTTGTTCGTCAAAGCGGCAGTGCGACCGCTGGGGCGATTATGTCATGCAGGTGCAGCCGTTTGAAAAGGGCCAGCCGATCCGCTATCAGTTTACGGCCTGCCCGGTTGCGGAGTTTGCGAAAAAGCACAATCTGCTCGAGGCTATGCCGGCGCTCTGCAACCCGGACTATACGGCTATGGAGCTGATTCACGCAAAGCTGGTGCGCACAAAAACCTGCGCCTGCGGGGAGCTGTGTGATTACGCCATCTGCGGCGATCAGGACGCATACTGCAAGGCGCGTCCGGAATATGTCGACGAGGCGGGCTTCCGGAGAAACCGGCCATAAAATAATAAAAGCGGCAAGCGGCCCGAGCCAACCGGTTCGGGCCGCCAGTTTCTTCAAAAATCGAAGATTCTTTACAGATTATTCAGCCTTGGGCTTTTCAAATTCCTTTGCGACGTCCTTCAAAAGCTGCCGGATGGGCAGGTGCTGCGGACAGACGGCCTCGCATTTGCCGCAGCCAAGACAGTCGGATGCGCGGCTGCCGGGGGCGGTATGGACGTTGTTGTAATAGTAATCTGCGTTCCAGTCGTGGTAGATCTGCTTGGTGTTCATGGTCGCGAACAGATTCGGAATGGCAATATGCTGCGGACATCCGTCGACGCAGTACCGGCAGGCGGTGCAGGGGATCAGGTGCATGCTGTGGAAGATTTCCTGCACGCGGTTCACAGCGGCAAGCTCCACTTCGTTCAGCGGCTGGAAGTTCTGCATGAAGCTGATGTTGTCCTGCATCTGCTCCAGAGAGCTCATGCCGGACAGAACCATCATGATGCCGGGGAAGCCGGCCGCAAAGCGGATGGCATAGCTGGCAGGGCTGCCGCCGTGCAGCGCGTCCAGAACAGCTTTAGCCTCTTCGGGGAGGTTTACCAGATTGCCGCCCTTGACGGGCTCCATGACGATGACGGGTTTGCCGAACTTCCGGCAGACCTCGTAGCACTTGCGGCTCTGCACAGCAGGATCGTCATAGTCTGCGTAGTTGAACTGAATCTGTACGACCTCGATCTGCGGATACTCGGTCAGAATCTGTTCGAGGACCTCGGCCTTATCGTGGAACGAGATGCCGACGTGACGGACCTTGCCTTCGGCCTTGAGCGCGAACGCGGTCTCATAGGCATGGCAGGCCTTGAAGTGCTTGAAAATTTCCGCGCTCTGTGAGTGCATCAGGTAAAAGTCAAAATAGTCGACGCCGCAGGCCTCCAACTGGCTCTCAAAGAGCGGACGAATGTCTTCTTCTTTTTTGAAAAAGGCCATGGTCAGCTTGTTGGTCAGAATATAGCTGCTGCGCGGATGGCGGCTGGAAAGACAGGATTTGATCGCCTTTTCGCTTTCGCCCTGCAGATAGCCGTGCGCGGTGTCAAAGTAGTTGAAACCGGCGTCCAGGAAGGTGTCGACCATCTGACAGGTCTGCTCGATATCAACCGCGCCGTCTTTCATCGGCAGGCGCATATAGCCGAAGCCGAAGTTCTTTTTGATTTGCTCCATGGTGCAAAGCTCCTTTCAAGTGTGATAGATATTCCTGTTTTACAGGAAAACGGGGAAAATGCAAATTATCGGTTGTTTCGAATTGCAACCAGGCGCAGCCGCTCGTAGGCGTAGGCGAAGAAGTCCTGATAGCCTTCGCAGTACAGGTTCTTCCCGCCCGGGCCCTGCGCGCGCTCGCGGCGGCAGCCGTTGCGGCACAAAAAGCCCCATTGGCACCGGCGGCACGCCTCCGGCGGCTGCAGGGAGGACTGGATGAACTGCAGCTCATTTCTGCGGCGGTCGATGTCTTCCAGAGAATCGGTGAGAATATTGCCGAGACGGTACGCGTCGAGCGCGTAAAAATCACACGGAAAGACGCTGCCGTCGGCTTCGATGAGGTACTGGATGTTGCAGTGGCCACACATGGAGCAAAGCTCCGGCTCGCGGCCCTGGAGCATATAGACCAGATTGTCAAAAAAGCGGATGGAGATATAGTTTCCGGACGTAAATTCCTTGTACCACAGGTCAAACAGCTGCTTCCAGAACGTGCCGAGCAGCTTTGCGTCCGGGGCGAAGCTGTCTGCGCTGCCGTCCAGCGGGGCAAGACAGGGAATATACTGCTGGTAGGCAAAGCCGTTTTTCTGATAGTCGCGGAAGATGGCCGAAATGTGCTTTGCAACGGTGGGCGTGACGACGGTGAGGATGTTGAAGGGCACCTGCTGGCGGCCAAGCAGCTGCGCGCAGCGCAGCGCGCGGGAATAGGTATCGCGCCCGGCGGCATCCGGGCGGAAGTGGTTGTGGATATCGCGCGTGCCGTCAATCGAAAGGCCGACCAGAAAGCCGCGCCTGCGCAGAAATTCGGCCCAGGCGCCGTCGATCAGAAGGCCGTTGGTCTGGATGGCGTAGCGCACGCGCGCGCCGGGGCGGGCAAAAGCGTCCGCGGTGCGGACAAAATCCTCAAAAAACGGAAGACCGGCCAGTGTCGGCTCTCCGCCCTGAAAGGCGAAGGCGTAGCTGTCCGCCGGGTCGGAAAGGAATTTTTCCAGAATACTCTGGGAGACCTCCTGCGGCATACGGCCATAGTTGGCGGTCTGACGGCTGCAGCTTTCGTCGGCGTAAAAGCAGTACCGGCATCGCATATTGCATGCCGACGAGGCGGGCTTGATCATAACATTGTATCGCTTCATGGCTCTAAAAATCCTTGTCTGTTCTTCGTATTTGTGCACATTTTGGCTTTTCAAGAACTGTGTTCTGGATTATAATACATACATTGTGTGGAGAATTGCAAGAGGAATATCTTTGGGGGAAATGGCATGGGGCTGAAACTGAGCGAGTATATGCAGCGCGCGCCGTATCTGGCGGAAATTCTGCGTGAGCTGCCGCAAGAGCTTGTTCAAACGATTCTCATCCGGACCTACTGCGCGGGGGACGTGATTGTCCAGCGGTGCGAGGAAGGGATGGATGTCTATATTGTGCTGGAGGGCGTGTGCTGCGCAACGTGTAATTTTGTCAACGGCGAGCGCAGCTGGTTCCGCAAGAAGACGGTGGGCGATGTGTTTGGCCTGCAGAGTCTCGGCGAGCAGCGGCACCCGTTCAGCGCGACCATTTTCGCAAAGACCCGCTGTGTGTTGGCGATGATTCCGAACCAGACGATGCTGCAGTGCTTCGGAAAATATCCGAACTTTACCATGGAGCTGACAATGCGGGTTCTGAACCGGCTGAATTTTGAGCTCTGGCGGCTGAGCGAGTGCAACACCTACCCGCCCTACATCGGTGTGATTACATATCTCATCTATGCCTACGAGTTTTACGCCCGCAGCTATCCGGCGGGCTATGAGGGCCCGGTCAGAATCATTGAGACGCAGAAAGAAATCGCGCACTATATCTGCATGAACGTGCGCTCGTTGCAGCGCGTGCTGCCGACGATCCGCGATGAGAAGCTCATTGACCTGCGTTACGGCAATATGTCCATTACAAAAGAGCAGTATGAGCGGATGAAGAAGCGGAAGCTGGAATATTTCCAGTAACTGGCCTGTTTCGTGCATGTTGGCGTAAAATCGCTGTATTTTGTGTGAAAAATTCTCGTATGCTTTTTCGGCGCAATATGACATTTGTCATGTTGCGCCGAAAATTTTATGCTAAGATGGACGAAGTCACGCGGCGGCGCTGAGAAGAAAGCTGCAGCGCCGCGCGCACAAAACAAACATTTCTTGAGGAGGACATTATGAAGAAGTTTTTGTCTGTTCTGATGGTAGCGGCCATGATTCTTGGCGTGCTTTCCGGCTGCGCCGGCACGAAGGATCTGGAAGCTGCAACCCCGAGCACCACGGCTCCGGAAACCAGCAATGAGACGGCCGCACCGGAAAGCGGCGAGACCGAGGCGGCGGCTTCTGAGGAAGCAAGCACCGATGAGACCGCAGCTGTGAAGGTTGGCGTTATTCTGACCACCGGCGGTCTTGGCGACAACAACTTTAACGATATGGTCTATGCGGGCCTTGTGCAGGCCAGAGACGAGCTGGGCATCACCTTTGATTACGCCGAGCCCGCTTCTCCCGACGAGTACACGTCCATGACCTACAGCTTCGCGCAGGACGGCAGCTATGATCTGATCATTGCCCTGTCTTCTGACGGCGCGACGGCGGTCGATGAGATTGCGCCGCAGTATCCCGACCAGAACTTCACCCTTGTTGATAACTCTTCCGACAACCCCAACGTCTGCAACATTCTGAAAAACGGCGCAGAGCAGACCTTCCTGACCGGCGTCATCGCGGGCCTGGTTACGGTCGACGAGCGCATGGAGTATGCAAACCCCGAAAAGAAGGTCGGCGCGATCCAGGGTGTGGATACCGCGACGCTCAACGCCATGGGCACCGGCTTTGCCTGCGGCGCGCGCTTCTATGATTCCGATGTGGAAGTGCTCATCTCCACGGTCGGCAGCTTCACCGACGTCAACACCTGCAAGGAAATGGCGGTTTCCATGTATGACCAGGGCGTTGATATCATCCAGAACCTCGCAGGCGGCGGCTCCGGCATCTGGTCTGCGCTGGAAGAGAAGCAGTTCTACGGCCTGGGCTGCGGCGCAAGCCAGAACGGCCTTTCCCCGTACATTGTTGCCACGGCTGGTTTCGTTCTGACAAACCTCATCTATCAGCAGTGCCAGCAGCTCGTCGACGGCACCTGGGAAGCCGGCAATCAGTATCCGTCCTTCAGCGACGGCGCGTTTGATTACCTGCTCGAAGGCTCCTCCGTGGAACTGCCGGAAGACCTGATTGAAAAGGTTGAGGCTGCCCGTGAGTGGTACATGACCAGCGGCGCAAAGCTCCCGACCACCATGGCGGAGGTTGACGCCTGGATTGCAGAAAACGGCCAGGGCAACCACTGATTCGCTTTTGATCAACTGAAAGGCGGTGCTTGAAATGAATGCTGTTGAAATGCGCGGCATTTCAAAAAGATTCGGCACCGTTCGGGCATTAAACGGTGTGGATTTCACTTTGAAACAGGGTGAAATCCACGCTGTTTTAGGCGAGAACGGAGCGGGAAAGACCACGCTGATGAAGGTGCTCTACGGGATGCACAAGCCAGACAGCGGCGAGATCCTGATTCAGGGAAAAAAGACAGTTCTGCGCGATTCCGCCGCGGCCATCGAGGCGGGCATCGGCATGGTGCACCAGCACTTTATGCTGGTGCCGGTGCTGAGCGTGGCGGAAAACATTGTCGCGGGCTGCGAGCCGCGCAAGGGCCTGTTCTATGATCAGGAGCAGGCTGTGCGCAAGGTGACGGAGCTTGCCGAGCGCAGCGGCTTCCGCGTGGACGCGCGGGCGAAGGTGGAGACGCTGTCGGTCGGCCAGATGCAGCGTGTGGAGATTCTCAAGGCGCTCTACCGCGGCGTTGATATTCTGATTCTTGACGAGCCGACGGCGGTTCTGACGCCGATTGAGGTGCAGGAGCTGTTCCGCGCGCTGCGCAGTCTGCGCGCTGAGGGCAAGAGCATTGTCATTATTACGCACAAGCTCTACGAGGTCATGGAGATTGCCGACCGCTGTACGGTGCTGCGCGACGGCGAGCTCATCGGAAGCGTCGACAAGGACAAGACGGACATGCAGCAGCTTGCCAGCATGATGGTCGGCAGAGACTACAGCTTTGAGGGCCGCCATCCGTCCGAGCATATTGGCGATGCGCTGTGTCAGGTGCGGAATCTGTCTTACCGGAAAGATGGCATTGAGATTCTGAAGGATGTGAACCTGACGGTGCACAAGGGCGAGATTCTTGGCATCGCCGGCATCGACGGCAACGGTCAGACGGAGCTCATCGAGGCGATGACCGGCCTTCTGCAGCCGGACAGCATGGAGCTGACGCTCAACGGCAAACAGATCCGCGGCAGCGCCGCCGACTTCATTGCCGCGGGCATCGGCCATGTGCCGGAGGACCGCATGGTGCGCGGACTGTCGCTGCAGCGCTCGATTGAAGAAAATATGATTCTGGGTTATCAAAACCAGAATCAGTTCTGCCGCCGGGGCGTCATGAACTATAAAAATATCCGCAAGAACGCGCAGACGCTGATCGGCCAGTTCCGCGTCAAGGCGCCCGGCGCGACGACGCCCTGCGGCGCGCTCTCCGGCGGCAACCAGCAGAAGGTTGTCATCGCGCGCGTGTTCTCGCAGGATCCGGACGTCGTCATCTGCGCGCAGCCGACGCGCGGCGTGGACGTTTCGGCTTCGGAGTATATCCATGAGGTCATGCTGGATTACCGCAACCGCGGCAAGGGCATCCTGCTGATCTCGGCGGACCTCGATGAGGTCAAAAAGCTCAGTGATACCATCGCTGTCATCTACAAGGGAAGCATCGTGGCGATCGACAAGGCGGAAAACTTTGACGACAACCGCCTGGGCCTTCTGATGACCGGCGCCATGCATGAAGACGGAGAGGGGGAGACGGCATGCAGCTGACAGGTGCAAGGAAACAGGTGTATGTGACGCTCAGAACCCTGTGCGCGTTTCTGATTGCACTGGTGCTGGGCGGCGTGGTGTTCCTGGTGGCGGGCTTCAACCCGCTGCAGGTCTATAAGCTGATTTTAAAGGGCGCGTTTGGTTCCGGCGACGCAATTTTGAGTACGCTCAGCTATGCGATGCCCTTGATTTTTACCGGTCTGGCCTTTGCCTTTGCCCAGCATGCGAAGGTGATGAACCTCGGCACGGAAGGCCAGCTGTATGTGGGCGCGATTGTCGCCGCGCTGATCGGCGGGTATATGCCGCCGCTGCCGCGCGTGATTTTTGTGCCGCTGATTCTGATCATCAGCTGTCTGGCGGCGGGACTCTATGCGGGTCTGGCGGGCTTTCTGAGCAACCGCTTCGGCGCGAATATGGTCATCGTCACGCTGATGCTCAACTATGTCTCGCAGCTGTTCTGCAGCTATCTGGTCAATAACCCGTTTGTCGACGATCAGGGCATTGCCAGAACGGCAAAGCTTCCCACAGAGGCCTCGATCGGCCGTCTTGTGGAAGGGCACTATCTGTCCTCGGCCATTTTAATCGGTGTTGCGCTGGTGCTGGTGATCTGGTTCCTGCTCAACCGCACAAAGCTTGGCTATGAGCTGCATTTCATGGGAACCAACAGCGTCTCGGCGCAGACGGCCGGTATTCCGGTGAACCGGATGATGGTGCTGACCCTGATCATCAGCGGCGCGCTTGCAGGCTGCTGCGGCGCAACGCAGGTCATGGGCGTGCAGTACCGGTTTACCGACGGTTTTTCCAGCGGCTATGGATTTGAGGGCATTGCCGTTGCGGCCCTGGCGGGCAACAATCCGCTGATGGTGCTGCTGTCGGCTGCTTTATGGGGCGGTCTGAAGTCCGGCGCGAGCGCCGTCAACCGCATCGCCTCCATTCCGATGGACGTTATCTCCATCATCCAGGCGCTGATCGTGGTGTTCATGGTTGCGCCGAAGCTGATGGACAGCATCTGCGCGCCGCTGAGAAAGCTGCTGCTCGGCAAGCAGCAGACCGGCGCCAGAGAATAAGGGAGGGGAGAACAATGGAATCTGTATTGCTGTTTCTGATTTCTGCTCTTCGCTCGTCCGTGCCGGTTGCGCTGGCAGCCATCGGCGGCAACTACTCCGCCCGCTGCGGCATCATGCCGATGGGCATGGAGGGCTTTATCCTGATGGGCGCGTTCGGCGCGACCTGCGGCTCGTATTACACGAATAACCCCTGGATCGGTCTTCTGTGCGGCATTGCGCTGGCGCTTTTGTACGCGCTGCTGCACGGCGTGCTGTGCATCATCTATCACATTGACCAGGTCATCTGCGGCGTGGGTCTGAATATGTTCGCCTCCGGCTTCACCGCGTCGATGACGCAGGTCATCTGGGGCAGCCGGGCAAACTCCGCATCGGTCGCGTCGCTGCCGCACGTGACGTTGCCGGTGATCGGTAACGTGTCGTTCATCCTGCCGCTGACGATTGTCATCGGCATCGCCGGCTGGGCCTATATGTTCCGCACGCCCTGGGGCCTGCGGCTGCGGATTGTGGGTGAAAAGCCCGTCGCGGCCCGCACGATCGGCATTTCCATCCGGAAATACCGCTTCCTCGGCGAGTGCATTGTCGGCGCGCTCTGCGGCTTGGCCGGAAGCTATCTTGCCATTGACCATGTCAACCGCTTTGCCTTCGGCATGAGCTCGGGCCGCGGCTATATCGCGGTCGCGGTCAACATTCTCGGCGCCTATAACCCCATCGGTTCGCTGCTCGGAAGCCTGATCTTCGGCAGCGCGGCGTCCTTGAAGAGTGTGTTCACCGACGGCAGCGTTCCGGCGCAGCTGCTTGATCTGTGCCCGTATCTGGTGACGATTCTGGTTGTGACGTTTGCTGTGCGCCATGTGCGCGCCCCGGCCGGCATTGCCGACAGCGGCGAAGAATAAGAAGGAGACAAATGACATGAGAGCCATTATGGTAATGTTCGATTCTCTGAATCGGATCATGCTGCCGCCCTACGGCGGAAAAGATATCGTGGCGCCGAACTTTGAGCGTCTGGCGGCTCACGCGGCTACATTCGACAATTTCTATGCCGGCAGTCTTCCGTGCATGCCAGCGCGGCGCGAGATTCACACCGGTCGGTACAATTTCCTGCACCGCAGCTGGGGCCCGATTGAGCTGTACGACGACTCGATGCCGGAGCTTCTGAAAAAGAACGGCATTTACACGCATCTGGTGACGGACCACTGGCACTATTGGGAGCAGGGCGGTTCGGATTATCAGACGAAGTACAACTCGTTTGAATATGCCAGAGGCCCCGAGGGTGACCCCTGGAAGGGTCTGGTGGATTTCCAGGTGCCTGAGCATCTGTATGGCCGCGAGGACGCCTGCGGCCGGCAGGAGTATGTGAACCGGCACTACACTCCGCGCGAGGAGGACATCTCCATCGCGCAGACCTTCAAGCACGGCCTGCAGTTCATCGACGACAACTGGCGCTCGGACAACTGGTATCTGCAGATCGAGGAGTTTGACCCGCACGAGCCGTACTATGTGCCCGACCGCTTTATGGCGCTGTATGAAAAGGAGTACGGCGGCCGTGCGTTTGACTGGCCGCAGTATTATAAGGTCGGCCACGCCGGAGAGACGGACGAAGAGACGCTGCACGCGATCAACAAGTACCGCGCGGTGGTCACGATGTGTGACTATTATCTGGGCCAGGTGCTCGACCGGATGGATCAGTACGATTTGTGGAAGGACACGATGCTGATTGTCAACACCGACCACGGCTTCCTTCTGACCGAGCACGAATGGTGGGGCAAGATCCGCGAGCCAACCTACGACGAGATTGCCCATACGCCGTTCTTCCTCTGGGACCCGAGAAGCGGCGTTCGCGGCGAGCACCGCACGGCGCTGAGCCAGACCATCGACATTGCGCCGACGCTTCTGGACTTCTTCGGCATTGAGATTCCGAAGGACGTGATGGGAAAGCCGCTCAAGGGCGTCGTCGCCGCCGACGAGAAAATCCGCGATTACGCGCTGTTCGGCATGCACGGCTTCCATGTGAACATCACCGACGGCCGGTATGTATACATGCGCGTGCCGGTGCGCGAGCACCTGGACGAGATTTATGATTACATGCAGACGCCGACGAGCTACCCGAACTCTGTGACGCTGGAAAAGCTGCGCAAGAGCGAGTATGTTCCGGGCTTCTCGTTTACCAAGGGTACGCCGCTGCTGCGCGTTCCCGGCAACACGATGGGCATGATCTCCGACGATCCGGAGAGTCTGTACGGCCCGGATGGACTGTATGAGGGCGGCAATCTGCTGTTCGATCTGGAAAACGACCCGAAGCAGCTGCATCCGCTGCACGATGAGAAGACCGAGCAGCGCATGGTGCAGGCCATGACGCAGCTGATGGAAGAGAACGAGACGCCGGAAGAGCAGTATGTCCGGCTGGGTCTAGAATTGTCAAAAAAGATGTAATCTTTTTTGACAAATAAGTTGCGCTCCGACCTGCGTGTGTTTGCAGGCTCTGCCTGTAAACACACACTCTCTGCGCGAGCAGTATTTTTCCGGTCGGCGGAGCCGCCGGATAAAATGATTTACATTATTTTACCTTGCAGAGCCGCTGGATAAAATGAATTTCAAATTTATTTTGTGCCTGCGGGCACAAAACTCTGCGAGGATTCAAACGCAAGTGCTCCGCTTTTCGCGGAGCACTTTGTGTAAGCAAGGGGTGAAAACATATGCCGACGATTGAAGAACTGATCGAGCGCTTCCGGCTTGCGCCGCTCAGCGGCGAGGGAGGGCTCTTCAGACGCACGTATTGCAGCCGGGACATGCTGCCGCAGAGCATATTTGCCGGGCGGTATCCGGAGGACAAGCCGGCGGGCTCTGCGATTTTGTATCTCATTACGCAAGAGAGCTTTTCAAGGCTCCATAGGCTGCTGACCGATGAAATTTACCATTTCTATCTGGGCGATCCGGTGCAGCTGCTGCTCGTTCCGCCCGGCCAGGCGCCGCGCGTTGTGACGCTGGGGCAGGATATCTTAAACGGCATGGAGGTGCAGCTGACGGTGCCTGCCGGATGGTATCAGGGCTCGCACCTGCGCGCCGGCGGGCGGTGGGCGCTGCTGGGGACAACGATGGCCCCTGCCTATACGGACAGCGATTACACGGAAGACGGCGCCGCGGCGCTGGCGGAGCAATATCCCGCATGGGCGGAGGAAATCCGGTATTTGACACAAAAACAGGGGAAATAATATCAAAATGCGGCTCTGGCGATTACGCGCCGGGGCCGCGTTTTTTACGATATATAATTTTTTATAGAATACTTGACAGAATAGAAAAAATTATATATACTGCAGACACAAGGAGGCGAGCAATATGCGATACTTGGATCTGGATACCCCGGCGCTGCTCATTGACAAGGAGCGGCTGATGAAAAATCTGACGGACATGCAGCGCTACGCGGACGAAAACGGCGCGGTGCTCCGGCCGCATACAAAGACGCACAAATGCCCCGCGATTGCAAAGCTGCAGCTGGAGACGGGCGCGTGCGGCATCGCTGTGGCGAAGACCGGCGAGGCGGAGGCCATGGCCGAAAACGGCATTTCGGATATTTTTATTGCCAACGAGATTGTGGGCGACCGGAAGCTGCAGAGGATTGCAGGGCTTGCAAAGAAGAACATTCAGATTTCCTTCGGCGTGGACACGCCGTGCCAGGTGGAAAGCGCGGAACGGATTTTCGCGGCGGAAGGCGTGACGGTTCCGGTGCTGATTGAAATTGAGATCGGCGAGAACCGCTCGGGTATCATTGAAGAGCCGGATTTCCTGACGCTGCTGGATACCATCCGCGCCTGTCCGCACGTCGCGTTCGGCGGCATTTTCTCGCACGACGGCAATACCTATTCTGCCGCTGATACCGGTGCGCTTGCGGCAATGTCTGAGCAGGCGCAGATCAGAACGCTCCGCTTTGCGGATCTTGCCGCGCAGCATGGCATGCCCTGCAGAACCGTCAGCTACGGCGCGACGCCGACGTTTATGAACCATGTGAAAATTCTCCCCGGCATTACCGAGCTTCGCCCCGGCACCTATTGCCTGATGGACGCGTCGCAGGGCCACGCGATCGGAACGCTGGACAGATGCGCGGCGACGGTGCTGGCAAGCGTTATCAGTAAGCCCACCGAGGTAAGAACCATTCTGGACGTCGGCGCAAAGGGCCTGACCATGCAGTCACGCACGGAGGGCATCTGCGCCACGCCCGGCAAGGGAACGATCTACGGCCGGGAGGATGTTCATATTGAGAAGGTCTTCGATGAGCACGCGATTGTAAATGACAAGGCGTTCCACGATGCGGTTTCGGTGGGCGACAAGGTGCGCATCGTTCCGGTGCATATCTGCCCGGTGTGCAATCTCTACGATACGGCGTATCTGATTGACGGCGACGAGGTTGTGCAGACGCTGGAGATTGCCTGCCGCGGCAGGCTGCAGTGAGGCCCGGCGATGGAAATCAAACAGGAACTTCTGCCATATATTCCGGTGGCGCAGCTGCTGGTGCAGACCTTCGGACCGGACTGTGAGGTTGTGCTGCATGATCTGGACACCCCGGCGCACTCGGTGGTGTATGTGGAAAACCCGTCGGTGACAGGACGGAAGGTCGGCGAGAGTTTTGACCAGCTGGTCAAACAGGTGATTTTGTCCGACGATCTGGAAGAAAACTTCGTGGCAAACTATTATTTTACCGCGCCGAACGGGAAATATATCCGTTCATCATCGCTTTTGATCAAGGACGCGCGCGGGCATCTGACGGGCGCAATGTGCATCAATCTGGACACGACGAAGCTGACGCAGAGTCTGGCGTTTCTGCAGGCGTTTCTCCCGCCGGAGCCGCAGAAGCAGCCGGCGCAGGAAATGCCGGCGGATGAGGCAAAGGCGCATATCTCCGTGATGATTGAAAATCTGATGGACAACATCATCGGCCCCGGCGGCGGGCAGAAGCTTAGCCGCGACGAGCGGATTGAAAAGGTCCGGTTCATGGAGGAAAAGGGACTATTTTTGATGAAGGGCAGCGTGGAGCAGGCGGCGGAAAAGCTCGGCGTCAATAAAGTAACGATTTACAGCTATCTCGACGAGGTACGGGGGAAACGTGGATGAAGGAAGTACGGATTGAAACGAAGCTTGTGAACAAGGGGCACTATGTGCCGGGCATGATCTCGGGAAACACGCTCTATGTTTCGGGCCAGCTGCCGGTGCATCATGAGACCGGCGCGCCGATGGCAGATACCATCGAGCAGCAGACGAAAGATGCGCTGCACAATGTGGAGCTGGTCTTGAGCGCGGCCGGGTGCACAAAAGAGGACGTTGTGATGTGCCGGGTGTATATTCCGGACGTTGCCCACTGGGACACGGTCAACGAGGTCTATGGCGCGTTTTTTGGCGCCCACCGGCCGGCGCGCGTGATTGTCCCCAGCCGGGAACTGCACAACAGCGCGATGGTGGAAATTGAGGCGGTGGCGGAGCTGCCGGCCGCGAAATAAAAGAGGAGGGCTTGCAATGAACTTCGTTTGCACAACATGCGGAAAGACAGAAGCGGTTACAACAAGAAAGGCCCACTGCGACTGCGGCGGGCTGTGGAAGCTGGCGTTTGAGGCGCCGAAGTTTGAGCTGTCCGGGATTGATACGCACGAATGGAGCCAGTTCCGGTACCGCAAGTACATGGCGCTTGACGGCGAGAGCTGGCGCGTGGTATCCATGGGCGAGGGTATGACGCCCGTGGTGCGGCTGGATGAGGACGTGCTTTTGAAGATGGACTATTACATGCCGACGCTGTCTTTCAAGGATCGCGGCGCGGCGGTGCTGGTGGCGCATTGCAAGGCCATCGGTGTGGACAAGGTGGTGCAGGACTCGAGCGGAAACGCCGGAAACTCCGTCGCGGCCTACTGCGCGAAGGCCGGCATCGGCTGCGAGATTTTTGTCCCGGAGGGAACAAGCCCCAAGAAAATCGATATGATCCGCGCGCACGGCGCGACCTGCACCGTTGTGCCCGGCACGCGCGACCACTGCGCGGATGTGTGCCGCGAGAAGGTGGAAAAAGAAGGCGTGTACTACGCAAACCACGTCTATAACCCGTTTTTCTACGAGGGCACGAAGACCTATATCTACGAGGTGTTTGAGCAGCTGGGAAGAGTGCCGGAAAACATCGTCATTCCGACCGGCAACGGCACGCTGTTCCTTGGCGCAATATTTGCGCTGGAGCATCTGATGGCAAGCGGCGTGATTGAAAAATTCCCGCAGATCATCGCCCTGCAGAGCCAGAACTGCGATCCGCTGCTGCGCGCGGCGGAAAAAGGCGAGGCCAGGCCCGAAGATGTCACGCCCACGCCGACCATCGCCGAAGGCATTGCCATCGGCAAGCCCATGCGCGGCAAAGAAATTCTGGCGCTCAGCAAGAAGCACAACGTGCGCTTCATCCACGCGCCGGAGGACAAAATCTTAGACGCCCGCGCGGCGCTTGCCAGAAAGGGCGTGTACTGCGAGCATACGACGGCGGCCAACTACGCGGCGTATCTGGAATATTGCCGCGTCTATGGCAAGACGCCCGATACCCTCATTACCATGTGCGGTGCGGGCCTGAAGTCCGACCATTAAAGAATAAAAGGACCCCCGCGCGATTGGATGTCCAATCGCGCGGGGGTTTTTATCCTATCGGATTTTATCCTGCATCGGCGGCAGGAGCCGGCCCTTTTTCCAGAAGTAATATCCGTACCCTGTGAGGTCTGCCAGCGCCCAGCCGATCGGAATGGCCATCCAGATGCCGATCTCGCCGATGGGCCCGGCCAGCGCATAGGCCAGCACCACGCGCGTGCCAAGCGAGATGACGGTCAGCACGACCGACATGCCGGGGCGCTTGACGGCGCGGTAGAAGCCATAGAGCAGGAACAGACAGCCGATGCCGATGTAGCATGCGCCCTCAATGCGAAGGTACAGAACACCCGCGGCCAGAACCTCGGTTTCGCCCGCCTGCACAAAGATGCGCATGAGCGGCCTTGCAAACAGGCACACAAGCACGGAAATACAGGCCGAAAAGCCAGCGCTTGCAAGCGTCGCCTGCCGGAAGCCTTTTTGCAGACGCTCGCGTTTGCCCGCGCCGTAGTTCTGAGCGACGAAAGTGGAGAACGCGTTGCCAAAGTCCTGCACGGGAAGATAGGCGAAGGAGTCAATTTTCACCGCCGCGGCGAAGGCGGCCATGGTGATGGGCCCGAAGCTGTCTACAAGCCGCTGGATGAGAAGAATGCCGAAGTTCATCGCCGACTGCTGCGCGCAGGTGAGAAGCGACAGGTCGAGAATTTCAGAGAGAATCTGACGGCTGAAGTGAAGATCTCCTTTCTCGGGCAGAAACTGACGGCAGCGCAGCAGGACATACGCCAGAATGCCGAGCCCCGAGACATACTGCGAAAAGACCGTCGCAATGGCGGCGCCCGCGATGCCCCAGGAGAACCGCAGGACAAACAGCAGGTCCAGACCGATGTTCAAAAGCGCCGACACGCCCAGAAACCAGAGCGGCGCAACGGAATTTCCGAGCGCGCGCAGCAGGCACGCGAAGAAGTTATAGAGAAACGTCGCGATGAGACCTGCAAAGATGATGACAAGATATTCCCGCATGGAGCTGTAAAGCTCGCCTGGAATCTGCAGAAAGCGCAGAATCGGGTCCAAAAACACGTAGACGAGCAGATTCAGAAGCAGCGTCACCGCCAGAATCAGGCCGAACGCGTGGCCGACGGCGCTTTTTAAAGAGGCGTAGTCTTTCTTTCCGAGATAAATGGAAAACAGCGCGCCCGCGCCCATCGAAAGTCCCAGAAAAACAGACGTCAGAAACGTCATCAGCGTATAGGCAGAGCCCACAGCGGCCAGCGCGTTTTTGCCCAGCGCCTGGCCGACAATGAGCGTGTCGGCGATGTTATAAAACTGCTGCAGCAGATTGCCCGCGATCATCGGCAGCGCGAATAGCAGCAGGCCCTTTGTGATATTTCCCTTTGTCAGATCCCGATACATGATACACCTATCCTAAAATTCGTCAGTTCGTGTATTATACCGCGGACACGGGGGAAAAGCAAGCCGGGGCAGCTGCGGCAGCCCTGCGCGGGAGCAAAGAAAAATCGCCGCGAAAGAAGCTTCTTTCGCGGCGATTCATTTGGATTAGCGGCGCTCTTCTTCCGGCAGAAGATTTGTCATGCTCTTGAGGCTGATGCCGAGCGTCGACATGTTGTGCAGCAGGGCGGACGTGGTCGGCGGCAGGATACCCGCCACACCGAGCACGATCAGCGAGAAGTTGAAGCCGACGATGAACCGGTAATTGCGGTGGATTCTTGCCATGAGGTCCATGGAAAGCCGGCGCAGCGTCACAAGCTCAAAGAGATCTTCCGAGGCGATGGTAATGTCCGCAATTTCGCGTGCGATGGCAGCGCCCGTGGAAATCGCGATGCCGGCGTCTGCTTCGGACAGGGCCGGAGAGTCGTTCACGCCGTCGCCTACCATGATGACTGTGCGGCCCGCGGCCTTTTCGCTGCGGATGAACGCGGCCTTGTCTTCCGGCAGAACCTCGGCGTAAACGGCGTCCACGCCGACCTCGGCCGCGACGGATTCCGCGGTCTTGCGATTGTCGCCGGTCATCATCACGACCTTGTCAATGCCGCAGGCGTGCAGCGCGCGCACCGCGTCTGCCGCTTCTTTGCGCAGCGGGTCATAGATGCAGATGACGGCCGCAAGCTCGCCCGCGATGCACAGATAAAGATGCGAATACTGCGCGGGAAGCGACTGGAATTTTTCTGTTTCGCCCTCCGGTACGCGGCAGCCCTCGTCCTCAAAGACGAAGTGCGCGCTGCCGATGAGGACAGTTTCGTCGTTGACCTTGCTGGAGATGCCATGCGCGACGATGTACTGCACCTGCGAATGATATTCCTCGTGGTTCAGTCCTCTGGCCTTGGCCTCGTCCACGACGGCGTTTGCCATCGAGTGCGGGTAGTGCTCTTCGAGGCAGGCGGCAAGGCGGAGCATGTCCTCTTCTTTATAGTCGGTGAACGTCACAATCTGCGCGACCTTCGGCGTTGCATAGGTGAGTGTGCCGGTCTTGTCGAAGACGATGGTGTTGGCCTTGGAAACGGCCTCCAGGAAGCGGCCGCCCTTGACGGAAATATGATAGGCGCTGGCCTCGCGCATCGCGGACAGAACGGCGATGGGCATGGCGAGCTTTAAGGCGCACGAGAAGTCGACCATCAGAACGGCCAGCATCTTCGTGACGTTCCGCGTCAGAAGATAAGTCAGCGCCGTGCCGCCGAGGGTATAGGGAACCAGCTTGTCGGCCAGGCGGGAGGCTTTGTCCTCCGCGGTGGATTTGAGTTTTTCGGACTCCTCAATCATCCGGACAATCCGGTCGTACCGGCCGCCGCCGCTCGTTTTTTCTACCTGGACGACGCACTCGCCCTCTTCGGCGACGGTGCCTGCATAGACGAAGCTGCCCTCGCGCTTGACGACCGGCATGGACTCGCCGGTCATGGACGCCTGGTTGACCATCGCCTCGCCGGAGACAACCTTGCCGTCGAGCGGGATGAGGTTGCCGGTGCGGACGACAACACGGTCTCCGGCCTTGACGGAGCTGACCGGAACGAGCACTTCCGTTCCGTCTGCCTGCAGCCAGACCTGATCGACATTCAGCGCCATCGCGCCGGCAAGATCGGCGACGGATTTCTTGTGCGTCCACTCCTCCAGAATTTCGCCGAGGCGCAGCATGAACATGACGGAGCCTGCGGTGTTGAAATCGCCGCGGATCATCGAAACGGTCACAGCCGTTGCGTCCAGAACGGCAACGGAAAGCTTTCCGTGCCACAGAGCCTTCAGGCCCTCGCGGATGTATTTGACGGAGCGGAATACCGAGATGACCGCCCGGACC
Source organism: uncultured Oscillospiraceae bacterium (assembly GCA_934643765.1). Taxonomy (GTDB): domain Bacteria; phylum Bacillota; class Clostridia; order Oscillospirales; family Oscillospiraceae; genus CAG-170. Next base: position 8,558 of record CAKUCT010000002.1, on the reverse strand, counting down.
GGAAGCGGCAGGAAGAGCGTTGAAAACGCCCTGCGCATGACGGTCATGGTGAGCTTGTCTTCAAATTCGCGGTTGAGCGCCCGCGGCGTATGCGACGGGACAAGGACCATGGCCTCCGCCTTCGGGAAGGAGAACGAGCTGAGCGCGGCAATCACGGCCGCACGGCTGCCCCGGTATGTGATGATGACGTCACAGGTGCGGTCAAAAACCTGCACCGCCTCGACGCCGGCGGTATCTTTGATGTAATATTCCAAAATGTCTGCTTCGCGCAGCGTCATCCGCGCGCGCGCCATATGTACGCGCAGACGGCCGCGCGATTCGTGCAGAATCTGACACTTCATAAACTGGGTTCCTCCAAGAAAACTTCAAAGAAATAAGGGCCGCAGGTGCGGCCCTTGGGATGCATGTTATTCAGCCGCAGGTGCTTCTTCCGAAGTATCCTCTACAACTGCTGCTTCCTGCGCAGCCGCGCGGGCTTCGTTGATGTCCTTGGCGTCTGCGTAGACATCCTCTGCGCCTTCACGGACCGTCGTTGCAGCCTTCATTACGCAATCCTTTGCGCGCAGAACGGCGGCGGTGGTGTGTGCATAGAACTTCTTTGCGTCCTTGCTTCCGAGAATCTTCAGGCCAGCGGTTCCGAACAGAACACCGGCAGCAAACAAACCAATGTGTTTCATAGATATAGCCTCCTATATAGATTGCATCGCTTCAGCGGGTGTTGAAACGGCTTTCATATTTCGCGAACACAATATAGCACAGTCGTTTTGAAAATGCAAGAGCAAATTTTTAAAAAGTACGAAATCTTTCGAAAATAATGCGTTAAAATGATTTAACTTTGATAAAATATTCGGTTAAACCTGTTTTACGAGAAACCCGGTTTGAACCATTTGACATTCAAAACTGCAGAGATTATAATAAACATATACCCATAACGGTATGGAGGAATGCGCAATGAAGCAATGTATGGACGCTGAGAATCTGCATCGCCGGCTGAAGAAAATCATCGGTCAGGTGCAGGCGATAGACCGCATGGTCGATGAAGATGTTCCGTGTGAGGATGTCCTGGCGCAGATCAACGCGGCAAAGTCCGCGCTGCATGGCTGCGGCAAGGTGGTGCTGGAGGGGCACATCAAGCACTGTGTGCGCGATGGCATTGAGCACGGCGACGCGGATAAGACCATCGAGAGCTTTACCAAGGCCGTCGAGCGGTTTTCCAATATGGGCTAGAAGCCAAAGTTGAGCAGCCGGGAGGCTGCTCTTTTTATTTGCCTCTTGACAACTTATACCCCTATAGGTATTATATACGCATACCCCATATGGTATATAGAAAAGAGGCTTGTTATGAAAAAGTGGATGGAACAGCTGGAGGCGCTGCTGGAAAAGGGCGGCATCAAAAAAGATGTGACGCTGCTGGTCATTTCAGGCATAGCCGTGCTCTGCAGTCTGTGCGGTGTACGTGTGGGCGCAGTCGACCCGGCATGGGTTGCGATTGTGCTGTGCGGCGTGCCGATTGTGCTGGAGGCGGTCATCGGCCTGGTAACGGCGTTTGATATCAAGGCGGACGTTCTGGTGTCGCTGGCGCTGATCGCGTCGGTGTGCATCGGGGAAATTTTTGCCGCGGGCGAGGTTGCGTTTATCATGCAGCTGGGCGGACTGCTGGAAGAGCTGACCGTCGCGAAGGCACGCGCCGGCATTGAAAAGCTGGTGCACCTGACGCCGCAGACGGCGCGTGTGCTGGAAAACGGTGAGGAGAAAATTATTCCGGCCGAGCAGGTAACCGTCGGTCATCGGCTTCGCGTGCTGCCGGGCGAGACGGTTCCGGTCGACGGCGTGATTCTGTCCGGCCAGACCTCCATCAACCAGGCGGTTATGACGGGCGAGTCGCTGCCGGTGGACAAGAGCGTGGGCGATGAGGTGTCTTCCGGCACGGTCAACCAGTTTGGCGCCTTTGAGATGGAGGCGACCAAGGTCGGCCAGGACAGCTCCATTCAGCGCATGATCCGTCTGGTGCAGTCGGCAGACGCGGGGAAGGCGAAAATTGTCGGGCTTGCCGACCGGTGGGCAACGTGGATTGTCATCATCGCGCTGAGCGCGGCGGCCATCACCTGGGCTGTGACGGGGCTGATTATCCGGGCTGTGACGATTCTGGTTGTGTTCTGCCCGTGCGCGCTGGTACTGGCGACGCCGACGGCTATTATGGCCGCCATCGGCAACGCGACGAAGCACGGATTTCTCGTGCGCGAGGGCGATGCACTGGAGCGGCTGGCCGGTGCAAAGTGCATTGCGTTTGATAAAACCGGCACGCTGACCTATGGCACGCCGGAGGTGACGCTTGTTTCGGCGGCGTCGGACGCGATCGACGAACAGACGCTCTATCGTCTGGCAGCGGGCGCGGAACAGTTTTCCGAGCATCCGCTCGGAAAGGCGATTGTCCGCGGTTGGAAGAAGACGGGCGGCGCGATGGCGGCGGCGGAACAGTTTCAGATGCTGCCGGGCCGCGGCGTGCTGGCAGATGTCGACGGAAGGCACGTTCTGGCCGGAAATCTGGCGCTGCTGGAGGAAAACGGCATTCCGGCATCGACGCCGCAGCAGGCACAGCAAGCGCTCGATCGCGGCAGCACGGTGACTTATGTCGCCGTGGATGGCGCGTTTGCGGGATTTCTCGTTCTGTCTGACACGCTGCGCGCGCAGAGCGCCGGGATGATTGCGCAGCTCAAAAAGCTCGGCGTACAGCCGGTGCTGCTGACCGGCGACCATACGGCCGTGGCGTCTGCCATCGGCGCGCAGGTGGACATTACGGATGTGCGGGCAAATTGCCTGCCGGAAGATAAGCTGCGCTATATTGCGGCCCTGGAAGCGGAAGGCAAGCCGGTCTGCATGATCGGAGACGGTGTGAACGACGCGCCGGCACTTAAAAAGGCGTCGGTCGGAATTGCCATGGGCGGCGCCGGAAGCGATATCGCGGTGGATGCGGCGGATATTGCGATGGTGGACGATGAGGTGAAAGAGCTGCCGCATCTTGTTGCGCTGTCCATGCGGATGATGCGGACGATCCGGCTCAACATGACATTTTCCATGGCACTGAATTTTCTGGCAATCGTGCTGGCAATCACGGGAAAGGTCAATCCGGTGGTTGGCGCGCTGGTGCACAACGCGGGCTCGGTGCTCGTGATTATGAATTCTGCATTTTTACTGAACTGGAGGAGAAAAGAACATGGCAATTAAAATCATCGGGCTTGCGTCAGCTGACAAGGGCACACACGGTTTTTCACGGGACAAAAAGGTGTCTGGCGTCGTTATACTCGTCGATGGGCGACAGCCCGCCTGCCTCGTCTGCCTGGCCAGCCGCCGTTTATCCTCCGTGAAAAACTCCGAAGGACTTGCCGGCCAGTCTGGGGCGTTGTCTGCAAGGCAGCGGACGAAGGTTTGCTGGCGCAAGTCAAGGACAATAACGCAGCAGACGACGGCTAGCCCGGCCCGCAAGCGCGTGTGCCCCTTGTCAACTGACGCTTGTGATCGGCATACTAGTGCTGGGCGCGGGTGTGTACTATCTGGCAAAAGAGAAGCATGACCCGGAGTCGAAGAAGATCTATACGGTCGTCAGCCTGGTCGGCGCGGCTGTCGCGGTGGTGTCGCTTCTTACATTGGTGCTGTAAAAAACTGCGCGCCGGAGGATATCCTCCGGCGCGCGGTTTAACGTTTTAAGATTGGAAGCCTCGTAAGCCTCGCAGAGTTTTGCGCCCGCAGGCGCAAAATAAAATATAACTCTATTTTGTCCGGCGGCTCTGCCGACCGGAAAAATTCTGATCACCTCGCAAGTGTGAGCTTTTTACGCGAAGCGCAAAAAGCTTGCGCGCAGTGAGGTGCAGCTTTAACCGAAAATGGGTTTTACCCATTTTCAGTTAGAATGCCCAGGTGCCGTTCCGGAAAATAGGAACCGTCCTGCCGTCTTTGCAGGTGGCGTCGATGGCGAGATCTTCCGTGCCGATCATAAAGTCCTCGTGGATCATCGAGTCGTTGACGCCGAGCTTGCGGCACTCGTCAAGCGTCTTGTGCTCAAAATCCTCAATCGTGTCGGCAAAACCCATGCCGAGCGCCAGATGGCAGCAGGCATTTTCGTCGAAGAGCGTATTGTAGAACAAAATACCGGACTGATTGATGGGCGAGTCGAACGGAACGAGTGCGCACTCGCCAAGATAGCAGCTGCCTTCGTCCATCTCGATGAGCTTTGTCAGAAGGTCGTTGTTCTGCTCAGCGTGCCATTCGACGGCTTTTCCCTCGTGGAAGCGGATCCAGAAGCGGTCAATCAGCTGGCTCTGGTAGGAGAGGGGCTTGGAAGAGTAGACAATGCCCTCGGCCTTGCCGCGCATGGGAGAGATGAAGCACTCTTCAGAGGGAATGTTGGGGTTGAAGACGATGCCCTGCAGACTGGTTTCGTCGCCGCCGCAGAAGCGCGCCTCGGGAATCATGCCGACGTGGAAGTCGGTGCCGTTGGAGGCTTTGTAATGAAGCTCCGTAATGCCAAGGCCATTGAGGTAGGCGCAGCGGTCGTGCAGATCGCGGTTGTGCTCCGCCCAGGCGGCAATGGGGTCGTCTGTGACACGGGATGTGGCAAGAATGGCCTCCCAGAGCTTTTCAATGGCCTGGCTGGCGCGGAGGTGCGGGAAGAGTTTCTTGGCCCACTTTTCGCCCGGAACTGCCGCGATGCACCACTGATACTTATTTTCAATCTGGTCGCGGTAGCCCTTGATGATCGGATATTTTTTCTGCTGGGCCTTGGCCATCTTTTCCTGGTTGACGCCCTTGAGTCCATCCGGGTCCTCGCTGATCAGATAGATGCGGCAGGGGATGGTATCCACATAGTGCTGCCATCTGGCCTCCTCATAATTATCGAGCGTGGACATGGTGGTAAGGCTGCGGTAGCGCACGTGCAGCTTGTCGAGCGGCTGATGGTTCCAGTCGACCACAACCTTTTTGGCCTTCAGCTTGTAGCATTCTTCAACCACCATCGTCACAAATTCCGGCTGGTCGAGCTCGGCCTGGATAAAGACCTCCTGGCCCTTCTGGACATTGACGCCGCAGGCGGCAATCAGCTTTGCATAGGAACGCAGAATTGTTTTTTTCATAGAAGTTCGCTCCTGTTATATTATAAAGTTATAATATAATTCTACCACATTTTGATCTGTTTGAAAAGCCGCTTGCGGCATCGTGTGCGGCGTGCTATGATGATAGCGTCAGTTGACAAAAGCACACATGCCCGCAGGACATACCGACGCGCCGATGGCGGCGTTATCGTCCTTGACTTACGCCAGTAAGCCTGCGTCCTCTGCCTTGCCCTCACCGCGCCGGAATGCCCGGCGGGTCATCGAGTTTTCCCGGAGCATGGACGACAGCTGACAAGGCAGACGAGGCAGATGGACTGCCGCCAATCAAAGAGGATAACGAAGTCAGGTGCTGTTCAGGCCCTGGAAAACCATGTGTGCCTTTGCCAACTGACGCTAACAACAATGTTTTGGAGGCAAAGCGATGAAACAGCGGCTTGCAAAAGAGCTTTTGCAGTTTATTGAGAAAAGTCCCAGCACGTATCATGTCATTTCCAATCTCCGCGCCAGATTGTTGGCAAGCGGCTACACAGAGCTTTTGGAAACCGATGTGTGGTCGCTGCAGCCGGGCGGAAAATATTTTGTGACGCGCGGCGGCACGTCGTGCCTGGCTTTCCGGATTCCGCAGGGCTCCGCGCGCGGGTTTATGATGAGCGCGTCGCACAGCGACAGCCCTACATTTAAAATCAAGGAAAACCCCGAGCGCACGTCGGGGCCGTATCTGCAGCTGTCGACGGAAAAATACGGCGGAATGCTGATGGCCCCGTGGTTTGACCGGCCGCTGTCGGTTGCGGGACGGGTGCTGGTGGATACGGAAGACGGCATCGAGACGCGGCTTATAAGCATCGACCGCGATCTTCTGATTATCCCGAATCTTGCCATCCATATGAACCGCGCGGCAAACGATGGGGTCAAGCTGATGGCGAATATTGACACGCTGCCGCTTCTGGGCCAGGCCGCGGAGAAGGATGGCTTCCTGAAGATGATTGCGGACCAGGCCGGGTGCGCGCCGGAGCAGATCCTGGGCCACGATCTGAGCCTCTATGTGCGCCAGCCGGGAACACTCTTGGGCGCGCGGCAGGAATATCTGGCAAGCCCGAAGCTCGATGATCTGGCCTGCGTGTTCGCGTCTCTGGAGGGATTCCTGGCCGCGAAGGCGGCGGACAGCGTTCCGGTCCTGTGTGTGTTTGACAATGAAGAAGTCGGCAGCGAGACCATGCAGGGCGCGGCGTCCAGTTTCCTGCGCGATACGCTCCGGCGTATCGTATCGGCCTGCCGGATGCCGGAGCAGGCGCTTTCGCAGATGCTCAGCGAGAGTTTCCTTCTCTCGTGCGACAACGCGCATGCGCAGCACCCGAACCACCCCGAATTTTCCGACAGCGGGAACTGCCCGTATCTCAACGAGGGTGTAGTGCTGAAGTTCAACGCCAACCGGCGCTATGCAACCAGCGGCGTGTCGGCAGCCGTTTACCGCAAGCTGTGCCGGAAAGCGTGCGCGAAGGTGCAGGTCTACGCCAACCGGTCCGATCTTCCCGGCGGGTCGACGTTGGGCTCGATTGCGAGCACGCTCGTGCCGGTTGAGATGGCGGACATCGGCCTTGCCCAGCTGGCGATGCACTCTTGCTATGAGACGGCGGGCGTGGAGGATCTGTTTGACCTGGTCAATATCTGCCGGGAGCTGTTCTCGTCGTCTGTAAAAAAATCCGGAGACCGGATAGAAATTATCTAAAAGCAACCGCAGAACATAAAAGTGTTCTGCGGTGTTTTTATGAAATGGCACCGGAAAGCGCCTCTGCAACGGCCTCCGCGGAGAAGTCCACACCGCCAAAAAGCCAGAGCTTGACCGAGATCAGGCAGCCGCCTTTTTGTACAATGACGCGGTAGTCGCCGTATTGTCCGCGGTAGCAGAAAACAGTGTCTGCATCCAGCGCCGGAAGATCGATCGGCGTGATTTCATAGACGTGCTTGGAGAAAAGCCGAAAATTTGGCCCTTCGTCATAGCGGCGCAGCTCCAGCGCCAGCTGCTTTGCAAGCCATGGCGCGCATAGCGCATAGTAGTCCGCGTCGTAGACATACCCGCCGTCTTCTTCGTGCAGCGAGGCGATTTTGGATGCAAGCAGATCGGTGCGCGCTTCACCGCGCAGGGTATGGTGGCTATCTGTTTCGCCGGCCGGAAGCGTTAAAAAGCTGGACGCGGTGGGAATGGGCAGCGCAGCGGCTTGCTGCGGCTGCAGGATGGCGCCGTCTTTCGGTTTTGCCACGAAGCTGACAATGAGCACCAGCCAGAAGACGGTGAGCAGCGGCTCGACAATCTTCCGCGCCATGCAGCGCTTTGCTCCGTCGCACCAGCCGTTTGTATGCTCGATGCGGCCGCCGGAGAGCAGATGCCGGCGGAGCTTTCGCAGGCGCGCCCAGTCGCGGAATGCGTTGACGGCCTGAAATACGGTAATGGCCAGAATCGTCAGGAACCGGAGCGTGCCGACGGTCAGGATGCTGAGCAAAAGAACGGGTGTGCGCGAGAGAAAGTAGAGCAGCGGATAGATAAACAGCCAGTAGCAGGTGGTCCAGAAGCGGTCGAGCGCTGCGCGCTGCACCCGCTTTAGTGACAGCGCCTGTACGGCAGGGTCCGTGTTGAGCTCGGGAAGCGCGGCGCTGCTGCAGCGATAGATCAGAAATTCCTGCCGTTCGGTCACAAATTCCCAGCCCATTTCTTCGCTCAGATGGACAGCGGCAGCCTTGTTCTCGTCGAACGCGGAGAGAAAAGACTCTTTCGGCTTGGCCTCCAGACGGTAGCGCACGGACTTCGGCGCGCCCGTTTCAAAGCAGGCAAAGCCGAGAAAAAAGCCGTCTTCTTTGGATAAAAACAGGCCGTGCTTTGCCTGATCTTCCAGCCAGCTTTCCATTGCCTCCACGTCATAATCCGGGCAGGGAACCAGTACCCAGCGCCGCTTTTTTGCAGGCTTATTCATGCAGCAGCCCTCCAATCGTTTCAGCGTCCTGCAAGCACGCTGTCAGGCGGCATACTTCTGCGTGATATGCGTCCATGCCGCGGCTTGTGATGCGGTAGGTGCGCTTGCGCCCCTCTACGGCGATTTCTTCAATATACTTGACTTCCACAAATTTGGACAGCACGGTGTAGAGCGTGGCAGGGCCGATGCGAAGACGGCCCTGCGTGGCGCGCTCCAGGAACGCGGCAATTTCCATGCCGCACAACGGGCCGCGGCTTAGGGCCAACAGCACATAGAACATGGACTCTGTCAGATTTTCCAGCGCTCTTCGCGGCATGGGATCACCTCTTTAAATATCGTTTAACGATATTATATAACGATATTGGAGGGCTGTCAACGCCGTAAAAAAGAGAAGCGGCCCACAACGTGGGCCGCTTTCGCCTGTCGAAAGGACTTCTGGATCAAGAGTTTCAGAAAGGAAGATAGTGTGAAAGAAACCCATCAGGGG
>CAKUCT010000001.1 GCA_934643765.1 uncultured Oscillospiraceae bacterium | reverse complement strand
CACGACATCACGGTTTCTGTCCACGTTGTGCCACTGGCACAGTTCCGGCGGTATGCGGATTTCCTGCCGTTCTATCAGAACGTGCTGAAGGAGGGGATTCGCTATGCTGGACGTGGGGTGATTTTCGCCTGACCCAAACCGTGACCCAGACTGGGCAAAAACGCGATGGACGCAATAGAAAAATTCTCGTAAAAATAGAATTTTTTCATCTAAAATATGTGCATATTATAATTAAAATACAGTAAAATACGAACGGATGTCTCTTGACGTGCATGGGGTCACAGGTTCGAGTCCTGTACTGTCCACCATAAAAGCCGCAATCCCATCAGGGATTGCGGCTTTTATTATGCCAATCCGAAAACGCAAATCTCTTTACTTAGCCCTTGCGCCCCAGTCGGGCGCAGGGCGCGAACGAAGCCCCCGGGCGGTACAACCGCCCGGGGGCTTTTGCGTGTGCGTTTGGCTTATTCGCCGGGGTCGCTGGAGACGACCGTGCCGATGTTCCACAGGCGCGCGGCGCTGCGCATGGCGGGCTCTCGCTCGTCAGGCGAGTGGAAGGCGACGTCGGCGGTGTGGGCGCTGCAGTCGAGACAGGCAACATAATAGCACCAGCCATTTTCTTCTTCCAAAATTGCGGGCCCGCCGCAGATCGGGCAGTCCTGCAGGTCCAGTTCCAGAATATCCATAAACAAACAACTCCTGTTCTGAATTTTGCGTGAAATACATGCGTCAGTTGGCAAGGGCATACGCGCTTACAGAATGCCCCAGACCGGCCGGCAAGTCCGTCGGAGCTTTTCACGGAGGATAAACGGCGGCTGGCCAGGCAGACGAGAAAGATGGGCTGTCGCCCGTGGGCGAGGATAACGACGCCAGACGCCTTTTTGCCCCGTGAAAAACCGTGCATGCCCTTGTCAGCTGACGCATATATAGTAGCACAGCGCAGGGCCGCAGTACAAGCCCTATTCTACCCCCAAACGGGCGGCAAATCAAGCGGCGCGCGAAAAAAGGGCGGCAGGGATGAAAAAAGCCAAAAGTTGGGGGAGCTGGACAGATATGGGTCATACTTTGGACGGATTTACAAAAAAGTGACAAACGGATAAAATGGGTGCAGAATCATGAGAACGTATGCGCAGCCCGGCCCCGCCCGGGCAAAACGCACATAAGGAGGAAATGAACTATGGGAAAGAGAGGAATGTCCATCCGGCGCTCGCTGAGCCTTCTGCTGGCGTTGGTAATGGTTATTGGCCTGCTGCCGGTGTCGGTGTTTGCGGCAGAGGATAAGTATGGCCTGGATGACACCTTCTGGAAAGCAGACTGGTGGACGAGGACGGAAACGTCTTGCCTGAAACCGGGTGACACTACCTATGAAGTAACGGTTGGGGTGGAGTTTACCAGAACCAGCACAATCAACGTAGACAACGCGACAACGTTTGATATGGTGATTGGTGATAAAACGCTTCACTCTACGATAACTGTTAGTGGTCAAGCGATTCATCTGGAAACTAATGATCCTGGCGTGTCTACTTCAACAAAAAATGTTGGTAGCGGTGCTATTATCGACAACACGATTGTCTTTGAAGCAAAGCTTACTGTTGGCGTTAATGACACAGTGGTCAAGACAAGCGGAACGTGGGCAGAGAGAGCTTTAACAGAGGAGCTCATTTCGCTGGAAAAACCTGAATACGAAGGCTTTGCCTATGTTCAGTATAAAGCCGGAAGCAAGGATGTCTATGACATGCCGTCTCCGACAGGGGTAGAATGGGACTTGTGGGATGGAGACTATTCCATCGTTTACACGGAACCGGCGCGCGACGGATATAACTTCCTCGGCTGGAAATGCAGCCTGGATGACAAGATCTATAAGCGTGGGGAAAGTCTGCCTTGTTCGATCTTAACGGAAAATGGGCAGACAGTTGAGTTGACTGCGCAGTGGGCGAAGGATACGGACAGCGAAGTCACGGTCAAGTTTGATAAAAACGGCACTGACGCAGAGCTGCTGTTTGCCGACTCGATGACGGTCACAAAGGGCGAGGACTTTGTGATTCCTACAGGCTGCCTGCCGACGCGTGACGGCTACAAGTTCAAGGGCTGGTCGACGAACCAGAATGCGGACTCTGGCGATATGCCCGGCACTGTGATCACTGGCGGCGTGACTGCAAATACAACGTATTACGCGATCTGGGCGCGCGAGAAGGTTACTGTCACGGTTCCGGCGTCTGTACAGGGTGTAAGAAGCTTACAGTATGTGTATACAGAAGACGGACGCGCAGATAAGATTGGTGTTGGTGGTACGAGATACTCTCCGGACAAGGGCTCGACATTTGGAGTTCAGTTTAGGCTGGCGGAGAAGTACGACCTTTCGACGCTGGTTGTAACTGCGAACGGCGTTGCGCTGCAGGGCAAGCAGGGTAACACAGACACGGATGGCCTCACGCTCTATACATATTCCTTCCGCGCGGACAGCGATACGACGGTCGAAATTTCGACCCCGCAGGAGAAGACCTTCACCGTGGCCCTGCCGCTGAGTGAAAAGTACAGCGCCGTGTTTACGGACCCGGCTGCGGCTATGGGTGCAACGACTGCAACGGTCGGCTACGACGGAACCTATTCCTTCACGGTCACGCCGTTTGCGGGCTATCGCGTGACGAGCGTGAAGGTCAACGGCGGAACGCTGAATGCTGACACAAACGGCGTCTACACTGTGAGGGACATAACGGGCCCACAGAATGTCGGCATCGTTGTGGAAGATATCGAGATGGTTACCGTCACCTATATCGTGGACGGCAACTACTTCACAACCCGCCAGGTGCAAAAGGGCACCCAGATGACTGAGGTGACGAATGTCCAGCTGGACAACAAGGTTGGTTATATCAATAGCGGGTGGTATACTGACGGCACATATGCAACTCAGGCAACGGGAACTGTTGACAAAGATCTGGAACTCTACGCCAAGCATGTTCCGGTTCAGGGCAAGATTGCTTATGACCTGAAGGGCGCGGATACGCCTGATACGATTAACCCCACTACGAAGGTTTACGGCCAGGGCGCAACGCTGTCCGCGACCGTCCCGACCCGCACGGGCTACACGTTCCTCGGCTGGGGCACGGCAGAGGATGCAACCGTCGCCAGCTATCTGCCCGGTGAGGTCTATTCGACCGAGATCACGGAAAAGGGCGCATACAACGGCGAGACCGATGTCGAAGGCGCCGGCACCGTGACCCTCTACGCCGTCTGGGAGCAGAAGACGTATACGATTACCCTCAGCTCCGGCAGCGGCTATACAATTCACGCTGACCGCGATCTGACGGTTCCGCATGGAGAGCGGTTTGATTTCCGCGTCATCGTGGACGCAGAGCACGCGGAAAAAGCGCCGGACGTCTGGCTGAACTGGTATACTGATGATGGAACCAGAGGCTCCCAGCAGCTTGCGACTCCGGCAGGAACGAAAATGGACGACGAGGCCGTGAAGTACCAGTACTACTTCACCGTGACCAACGACACGGTCATTAACGTGGTTTCGTTTACGAACACGGTTTATACCGTCGAATTTAAGTACCGCGGCCTGAATAATGAACTGAACGATCAGACCTGGATGACGCGCGAGGTTCCTTATAATCAGTGCGTTGAGCAGCCGCTTGTCCCGACAATTCCGGGCTACACGTTCGCTGGCTGGTACACCGTCACAAAGACGGGCGACACAGAGGAAGAGGCTGTGTTCAACTTTGCAACTCCCATCACGGCTGATGTGACCGTCTACGCGAAGTACACCGCCAAGACCCCGGCGGTCACTTGGCCGAGCGGCAGTGCTGATGAAGGCTGGACGCTGACTGTGACCAGTGCAGTTCCGACGCCGGAAGAAGGCCAGACCTATACGAGCCCGTATAACGTTACTTACGGCAGCAACGTCGAGTTCACAATCACCGTTGCCGCGGGCTATGACGCAAGCGGCCTTACCGTCGGCGCAGAGGGCAAGCTCCTCTCCCCGCTGACGAGCGTGACGAATGACGACGGCAGCACTACGCTTACCTATAAGCTTGCCAACGTCACCGAGAACACCGAAATTACCGTCGGCGGCGTGACGCGCAAGACGATTACAATCACCTACATGGCCAACGCCCTGGACGAGGTGCGCGGCATGCCGGCTCCGGAGAGCGTTGTTTATTCGCTGGGCGCCAACGACGGCACGATCAGCAGCCAGACCCCGAGCCGCATTGGCTACGCCTTCCTGGGCTGGAGCACCAACAGCGAGCGTGACCCGAAGAAGTTCAACAGTGAAAACGACACGAACGCAAGCACCGGCAAGACCTTCGCAGATGAAGACTTCCTCCCGAGCGAAGACGCTCCGTTCACCAAGGACACCACGCTCTACGCCGTCTGGCGGGCGGTTCAGAGCACGCTGACGCTTTCCGTCAGCGGCGCGGCTGGTACTGGCAACCCGGTTGAGCTCAGCGAGACCGCGTCAATTTCCCGCTGGATTCAGTATGAAGGCGAAGAAGTGACCCTGCAGGCTGCGCTTACAACCGGCGCCAAGGGCCAGATCGTCTTCTACAAGGCAGCAGACAAAGATGATAACGAGGGCACGATCATCGCGACCGTTCCCATCAACGGCAAGACGGCCGGCACAACCGTCACCGTCGGCGGCTACAAGGCCGGCGGCCTGAACGAGTTCTACTTTGCCAAGTTTGAGCCCGAGACCGAAAAGGGCTTCGAAGGCTCCGTCTCCAACAAGGTTGCCGTCGGCGTCTTCTCCAAGGCGCTGAGCTGGCCGCTCGCAACTGACGGCAGCAATAAGATTGCCGACAACGCAAATGTAATTGAAATCACAGATAACGCAGCGAACAAAGTTCTTGGCGCAGGCGAAACGATGACCGTCGGTCAGACCTACACGCTTCGTGTAAAGACCGAGGGCATTACCGGCCTGGAGCGCCTGGACGGCGACAAGCCGGTGCTCGGCGAAGACTACGAGATCATCTGGGAGTATCGCACCGATACGGCCAAGGCGGACTGGACGACCATGGACGCGGCCTACACCGACAAGGCGACTTGCCAGGTGACGGCGGAATATTCCAAGTACGTCTTCCGCGCGAAGATTCGCCCGATCGGCGACCTGTATGTCAAGGCCGCGAAGTTTGAGAACGACGTTCTGACGGGGGACGTTTACGACAGCTACCTCTACACCAAGCCGACCGGCGAGGTGCAGGCGCACGAGACAAAGGCTGCGCTTGAAATCCTGGGCGCGGACGCAGAAGGCGCAAACCTTGCACAGTTCGAGGGCAAGACCGTGTCCCTGAAGGCCACGATCACCGTCCCGAGCAATGCTCCGGCGACCGACGCAGGCACAAAGGATACGCCCGTGACCACCGGCTATGTGCAGTTCTACCGCGTTGTTGAAGGCAGCACGGAAGGCGAGCTGCTCAACACGAGCCTGATCGCGGTTGACGAGAACGGCGTGGCCGTGCTCGACGGCGTAGTCGTGAAGGCTTACGATCTGACGAAGTCCAAGGACAAGAACAAGGACACCTTCTATGTGAAGTACGTGTCCAATATGACCGGCAAGGCAAGCGAAAGCGAAGAAGTAAGCCTGCTCGTCAAATCCACGGCCATGACCTGGAAGCTGACGGCTGAAAACAAGCTTGACGCGAACGCGAACAAGCTGACGATCAAGGACCAGGCGAACAACCCTGTTGACAGCATGATCGCGGGCCAGACCTACACGCTCGAGCTCCCGGCGGTGCTCCGCATCGACGGCCGCAAGGACGACCCGAAGGTCAACACGAACTATAAGGTTATCTGGGAGTACAAGCAGGATGGCCAGGATTGGGCGACCTACAACCCCTCCAGCTCCAGCACGACGCTGACCATCACGAGCTATGTCGAAGGCCAGACCTTCCGCGCCCGCGTGGAAGCGCTTGACGGCGCGTTCAACGACCTCAAGCTGACAGCAGCTTATGATGGCAGCGCGCTCAAGACGGACGGCTACGCGCCGTATCTGGTGACGCAGGAGACCAAGGAGGTCGACGTCCAGGCGACGCAGACCACGCTGGCCATCACCGGCGCCGACGAGGAAAAGGCTGACACGGTTGGCATCGAGGGCAAGCACCTGGCACAGTACGAGAAGAAGACCGTCAAGCTCATCGCCACGGTCAACACGCTTGTAACTGAGACTGTGGAAGATGAGCCTGTTGAAAAGGCAGGCCCGGCGGTTGACACCGGCTATGTGCAGTTCTACCGCGTGAAGGACGGCAAGACCGAGCTTCTGAACCAGACGCTTGTCCCCGTTGACGCAAACGGCAAGGCCGAACTCGATGTCGTGCTGAGCGACTACGATACAGAAGCGGCCGCAAACGAGAACAAGGACGTCTTCTACGCGGTCTATCAGAAGAACGCAAACTATAATACAAGCAGCAGCGAAAAGACGGAGAAGGCTCTTGTCAACACCGTCTATATCAAGTCCGCAGCGATCAGCTGGGCTCTGACAGACGAGTTCAAGATTGCAGAAAACGCGAATGTGCTTGGCATCTACACCGATGCGGATTGCACGGAGTCCGCGGACGCAATGGTTGCCAACAACACCTATTATCTGCAGCTTCCGGCGGTCTGCTCCATCGACGGCCGCGAGACGGAGCTGAAGAACGGCACGCACTATACGGTCCAGTGGCAGTATCTGGACACGACTTCGAATACCTGGACAGATTATCAGGGCACCGCCGTCGGCGATGTGATGAAGATCGATCCGGAATTCTCGCAGTTCAAGTTCCGCGCAGTTGTGAGCCCGACCAGCAACGCGCGCAGCGCGTTTGACACCGCGGCCCGCTACGAGGGGACAACCCTCAAGTGCCCGCCGTATGCCGAGTATCTGGTCACCGGCGAAACCGACGAGACCACGGTGCAGGCGACCACCACCACCATTGAAATTCTGGGCGCTGAAACCGAAGCAAAGAGCGTCATGATCAATGGTTCTCCGGCGTTTAACTGGGGCGAGCATCTGGTACAGTATGAAGGCCAGACTGTGACGCTCAAGGCGACGGTTGTGGACGCAAATGGCCATCCCGTTACATCCGGTGAGGTTCTGTTCTATCGTCAGGTCAGAACGGATGCCAGCGACAACACCGTCACGGATGCAAACAGCACGCTGCTGAACGAAAACGGTGTTTCCGTCTCGATTGGCAACGACGGCGTTGCAACCATCACTTACACCGTTCCGGAATATAATGCAGCCGTGAGCGCGAGCGATGTCCGGAACTGCTCGTACATCTACGCGAAGTACCTGGGCAATTCGACTTATGACGCAAGCTCGACACTGGTAAATAAGACATTCAAGTCCGACGCGGTAAAGAACATGGTCTTCAGCCGCTCGGCACAGATCAAGACGCCGATTATTGACTCTGACAAGCAGGGCAATCTGTCGGTAAGCGACACCAACCTGACGCCGACGAGCGCAGCTTCGACGAGCACCAAGTACACGAAGGCACTTGTGTCCCTGCCCGCAGGCGAGAAGATCGTCTTCACGCTGCGCACCAAGGGAAATGCTGAGGCAGACTACTCAGTCGTCGCACTCGATGGCCGCGAGATTGACGCTGGCCTGTACGACATCCAGTGGTTCGTCCAGACGGGCCTGAACGAGGTTGCCGCCGCCGGCGACAGCGCGCAGACGGTCTATGTCCTCGACCAGAGCAAGGACGGCGACAGCTACCGCGTCAAGCTGACCGGTAAGGGCGTGTTCGAAGGCTCCGAGGCCTCTTCGATGCCCGCTGTGATCGGCACCAAGAAGGATGTCACGATCACCGTCACCGCAACCGACGAAATCCTGGCCACCACGGATGTGGATGTCTACCAGCTCGACGAGATCACCCTGACGGCGACCGTCCGGGCGAAGGACGACAACGTCACCATGCAGCCGGAAGGCAACGTCACGTTCTACTATTCCACCGACAATGGTACGACCTGGACTATGCTGACCAACAAGGCCGACGGCACGAGCAACATCGTGCTGAAGGAAGTCGAGGGCGAGATGCGCGCAAGCATCACGACCGATCAGCTGCCGGTGACAGTGGATACTAACACCAAGCAGGACGTCATCATCTCCGCAACCTACTCCGGCAACGGCACGTTCAACGGCCTGTATGCGCAGGGCGCGACGGACACGGAACAGCTGCCGGTTGCGATTGACAATACCGACGTAACGACGCAGAAGGTTACGGTTTACTCCTCCGTTGTCTTTGCGGGCAGCGCGGAGAACTACAACAAGACGCAGGATCCGGACGGTATTACCATCAAGGCCGACGGCAAGCTGGCGGCGACGGAATCCAACGTGGTTCTGAAGCTTGACCCGGTCTACACGCTCGACCATAAGAATAACCCGACTGAGGCTACTGACCTTTCGCGCCTGAAGTACGGCGAGGATTACACCGTACAGTGGGAGGTTCTGCAGAACGCGGGCCAGTACGTCGTGAAGGACGGCGAGAAGGTGGGCAGCTATGATGTGCCGCAGTGGACGGCCATCACCGGCGAAACCGGCCAGAGCTACACCATCACTTCCGTCCCGCAGGGCGTGGCCTACCGCGCAAGAATCACGGTTCTGGAGAACCGCGACGCGGTCAGAGGCTCGTATACCTCTGTGGAGCAGAAGATTGCCGGACGCAGAACCTATTATTCGAACGTTCTGGTTGCCGACCTTGGCACCTCGACCATGAGCGCCAGCGTCACAACCAGCGCGAACACGCAGTTCAACCAGGAAGGCATCGTGGAAGGCGAGCTCGCAACAATCCATGTCCTGTCCTCCGGCGCGGCCAGCGTGACCCCGATCAACACGGAAGTCACTGTCAGCATCACCAAGAAGGACGATCCGGATCAGAAGGAAGTCTACAGCGAAGTCAAGTCCGACGTCAACGGCTATGTCTCCTTCGATTGGGACACCACCGGCGTAACACCGGGCGTCTACACGCTGACCATCAAGGGCCACACCAACAACGGCTACGACGAGCAGACCATCACAAGAGAGCTGATCGTCCGTGACGACAACTACACGCTGTCGGTAACGAAGAGCTCCAAGGTCTACAACGGCAGCACGCAGGGCATTAACTGGACACTGACCGGCATTGATTACATGAACGATCTCGCTCAGAAGTCCGTCACCGTGCAGTATTATCAGGACGGCAAGCTTGTCGAGCCGAAGAACGTTGGTACTTATAAGTACGTCCTGTCCCTGCCCGCCGGAACCTACTGGACCGGCAAGAACGGCACCGACGACAACAAAACCGAAGATGACAAGGATCTTGACCGCCATGTTGTGACAGGCGACTTCATCATCACCGCGCGTCAGGTTTCCATTGCAGATGTGACCGCACAGGCCAAGGTCTACAACGGTCAGACCAACGTCAACCTGCAGGAGATCATCCTGGAGGATGCTGAGGTCAACGCAGACGGCACGGTAAGCAATGATTCCGGTGTTGTCCACGGCGACAGCGTCTACGCAGTCGCGACCGCGACTACGGAAAGCGCAAAGGCCGGTGAAACGACGTTGAAGATTGATAGCTTCACGCTCGCGGGTGACGACGCGGCCAACTACCAGCCGGCCGGCGGCTACACCGAGGAGCACTTCAACATCCAGCGCAGCCAGGTCAAGGGCGACATCGCCGATCTGACCTATGCCTACACCGGCGAAGAGTTCCAGGTTTCCGCGGATAAGATCTATCTGATCGATCAGTACGGCAACCAGATCACAAACTACGAAACCACGTATTACTATCACAACGGCGACGGCGTTGAAAAGGTCGACGGCCTCAAGGCTATGGGCAAGTACACCGTCATCGCAAGACCTGCCGATCAGGACAACTACAAGGGCGGCGCAACGCAGACCATCTATGTGGCCGAGACCGCAGTGGATGCAGAAGCGCAGAAGCAGTACAGCGCAGTCATCGACATCGCCGATACGGTTCATCTCTATGACGGCCAGCCGCACGGCGTTACAGTGAAGTCTTCCGTTGAAGATGCCGAGAATAAGAACGTCAAGGTTGAATACTTCGTAAATGGCGCTTACACCACCACGGCCCCGAGCAACGTCGGCCGCTACCTGGTGAAGGCAGAAACCACGAACGAGGGCGTAACCGACACCGCTTACGGCATCCTGACCATCGTCATGGCGAATCCGGAGCTGAAACTGGAGGCAACCGGCGCAACGTACAATTCGGCCCGCTACGACGGCACGCCGAGCGGCACCTACAATGGCGCAGCATTCCCGGCAGGCACCTATTACACCTGGCAGGGCGCTTACATCCAGGGCACCAGCTATGACGCACCGACTGAGGCCGGCAACTACGTCATTACCGCCCATGTCCCGCAGAGCGAGGACGGCAACTACGCCGCGCACGAAGTGAGCGCGAACTACACCATCAAGAAGGCTCCGCTTACCATCGCGGCTGAGGAGCTGCAGAGATGGCAGTACGGCTCCTACCCCGACATGGTGGCAACGTTCACCGGCTTTGCAGCCGACGGCGCAGCCCGCGACACGCAGCTCCGCGACGTGCAGGTTCAGCCCGAGTTCCTCTTCAATGAGGCAGCAGGCGGCTACACCAACCATGCACAGGATCAGGTCGGCGTCTACCCCATCGATGTGCGCAACGCACTGGTCCGCAACTACGATGTGACCTATGTTGCGAACAGCTACAGCGTCACGCAGAAGGAGCCGATGGCAGATCTCGCCATCCACACCATGCTCGACGGTAAAGTCAACGGCGAAGCTGTAAAGTACGCACACTTCGGCGACACCATCCAGCTGTATCCGTACGGCTACTACGACAGAGACCTTCGCGCATACAACACGTCCAGCACGCTGACATGGGAGATCAGCAGACAGCCTGCATATGGCACAGTCTACATTGACGAACAGACAGGCTTTATGACCGTCTACGGTGTGGGCGAGTTCGAGGTCAAGCTGACCCGCGGCAGCGGCAGTGCAGTCATCTCGGCCACCCTGACGATTACGGCGCTGCGCAAAGAGGTATCGATCGATGTTCCGGATGTTGACAAGATCTACAATGCAGAGCTGCAGACCTATGACGGAACAGTTACGGTTTCGGACAGCGGCGCGAGCGGTGCACTGAATGAAGGCGAAAACAAGACCAGAGTGCCTGTTGGCAGCCAGGTCGTTGCCTATCAGATCGAACCGTCGAACGCGGCCTATGTGTCAGAACAGTACAGCGGCCTGTTCACCATCCATGTCAAGGACGCGAAGGTTTACCCGGTGGCCCAGACCACGGTCTACGGCACGAAGGAAGGCTTTGAGAACAAGGTGGACGGTAAGTTCTACACAGTCGATGGCAAGGTAGGCAACGTCAACCCGGTTGAAAATGTCGGAGCTGCAGCAGTAACCGACGCGTATGACAACGTTGACGTCTATGACGGCTATGAGATTCTGCTCAGCGGCACCGAAAACCGCAACTATCACGTCACCTACGTCACCAAGAACAACAGCGAAACTTCTGCAGTTACGAAGCTGGATATGACCTTCACGACCGGCACGCTCGCCAGAAGCCTGGCGCAGACCAGCGGCTATCTGAAGGACAACGCAAAGGTCTACAACGAGGAAGGCTACGACGTTACCGGCAAGACCTTCACGTCCCAGCCTGTTGACCGCATGTACGGCGAAGTGAACCCGGCGATGGATTATCTGTTCGAAAGCTTCATCACCGGCGACAGCGAGGCTGATTTGGCAACGCTTGGTGCTTGGCTCGATAAGTACGTCAACGAGGCGAAGCCTTTCAACAACATCAACGGCGACGCGAATGTCAAGTTCGACAAGAGCAATCACCTGAATGGCCACCGCTCCAGTCAGTACATTGATGGCAGAACGAATACCGATGCTGGCTACGAGGATTACAAGATCAACTCCATGCTCGGCTCGGAACCGTTCAAGAACTACAACGTTACGCCGACAGATGAGGCAACGCAGAACATCTACCAGCGTCCGTTCACGATCGGCTATCGCGAGGGCCTCACAGCAGCTACCTTCAAAATCTACAAGCCTTCGATTATGAATAATGGTAGTGTGGATACGGCTGAGCTCCTGAAGATCATCCTGGCAAACCTGACGATTGAAAAGTACAACGGTGTCGGCGGTCTGGCAGAGCTTCTGAACCACAATATCAGCGATGTTATCACTGGTATTACGGATGCAACAATTGATGGCAACACGGTTAAGTTCAAGCTTGAGATCAACCCGAACTATTGGACGGAAGATGTGAACCAGGTAGTTAAGCTGGAGAACACCAAGATTGTTGTCAAGTATGGTACGCTCGGCCGCACCAGCAGCTCGGTCACGATGTATATGGTGGACGCGAATGGTGTCGAGAAGATCACCGATCTTGAGCCCGGCACAAATGTCACCTACTACATCTACAAGCGCAACGACAGTCTTGCTCTGACCTACTCGGCGTACCGCGACAACGCAACTCCGGAGCGCGCCGTTACGATGACGAAGGTCTCTAACCGCACCGGCGTCTACACTGCGAGCTACGCAACGCTGCCCGATGGCAATTATGTCATGTTCGCCATCGCAGATGGCTACACCATCATTGAGTAAGCAATCCTGACATCCCGCCCCGGCTCTCCGGGGCGGGCCACACAGAAAACGGAGGAAGCAGTATGAAACATTCCAAGACATCGCGTATTCTTGCCGCCGTGCTTGCACTGACGATGATGTTCGCACTGGCAGTTACGGCATTCGCAGACGGCGGCTATCAGCCAGGCGCGGGCACTGGCTCTTTGAGCTCTTCCACCCCGTCCAGCAGCGGCGGCTCTTCGTCGCCGAGCAAGCGCGTCATTTTCGTCCCCGATACCGGCTACACCCTCACGGCCAAGGCCGGCACAAGCCAGAAGACCGACGGCTCCGTTGAGGTCAGCATCAGCGGCAACACCGTGCCCGAGGGCCGCGTGCCCGACGCTGTACCCGCCGATTCCGGCTACAAGGTTTCCGGCTGGGCCATCATGGGCGACGACGGCAAGCTGCAGACAATCGACATCAAGACCTACGAATTCAAGACCTCCGGCACGAAGGTCTACGCCATCGCCGAGGATATCTGGCAGCCCTATAAGGACATGGCTCAGGACCGCAGCGACTGGTACTACACCTACGTCCGCGATCTTTCCATTGCGAAGGTCATTGACGGTTATCCCGGATACATCTTCCAGCCGAAGGGCGATGTGACCTGGGGCGCGGCGCTCAAGCTCATCATGCTCGCAACGGGCTATGATGCGCAGACCCCGACCGGCACGCACTGGGCAAGCGGTTATCTGACGAAGGCTCTGGCAGACGGCTTGGTTACAGAGGATCAGAAGATCAATCTGGACGCGCCGCTGACAAGACTTGAGTACGCACGCGTTGCCTATAAGGCGCTGGGCCTGAAGGAAAGCAAGATCGCAACGCCGTTCTCGGACACCGACGACACGGCAGTTCTTGCCCTGTATGAGGCAAAGATCGTCGAAGGTACCGAGATGAGCGACGGCACGCGGCAGTTTGCGCCGAATGACAATATCACCCGCGCGCAGATTTCGACGGTCATCTGGAGAATCAACAACTACCGCGCAAAATAAGGCATGCATCATGGCGCAGGCTCCGGCCTGCGCCATTGCTTTGCCCATATGTGATGGCATGAATATGAGATGGCGTGAAATACTTTTCAACTATGATTGTTTGCTGCAATAAAGAAACACCGACAAACTGCACAGAAAAACAGTCGAAAAAATGAAGCGAACCGGAGCTTTGCGCATTGACAAACCCGGGTTCTATGCTATAATGAGGCCGTCTGAAAAAATATAAAATTGTAGCGCGCAGGTGCCGGCCATTGACCGGTGAAAAGGGAATCCGGTGTGAATCCGGAGCGATACAGTCACTGTGTACAAGAGTCCGCTGCATACCACTGGGAAACCGGGAAGGGCAGTTGGGCGATGAAGGAAGTCAGGAGACCTGCCTTGGCGTGGAATCTCAAATCCGCTGTCTACGGATTGATCTTCCTACAAGTTTTGCGTGGCTTCCGTTTGTCGGAGCGGAGGACATATAAAAGGTACTAGGGAGAACGGCTGCGGAAACGCTGCCGTTTTATATTTCTTTCAGAACAATTTTGAAAAGAGGTAGAACCCCAAATGAAAAAGACACTTGCACTTCTGCTCGTGGCTGTTATGCTGCTGAGCATGCTGGCGGCCTGCGCAAGCAGCGCCGACGAGACCCCCGCCGTCCAGCCGGCAGAAACCGAAACCACCACCGAAGAGACCACACAGGAAGAAACCAAGGAAGAGGAGCCTGCTGTCGAAGAGCCCTCTCAGGAAGAGCTTGACCAGCAGGCTGCCGATGAGGTTGCAGCTATGATTGACGCGATCTATGTCCAGACCCGCACCGACGAAACCGACGCACAGTGCGAAGCGGCCAAGGCAGCGTGGGACGCTCTGACCGACGCACAGAAGGAACTCGTCGAAGGCGAAGAGGCCAGCCCCGACTACTTTGGTCTTGACACCGGCGACGCTTCCAAGGACGATCCGAGAAACCAGGACGACATCGGCGAGAACGAGCTGCTGGTTGTTTCCTTCGGCACGTCTTACAACGACAGCCGCGTGGCTGACATCAAGGGCATCGAAGACGCCCTGCAGGAAGCCAACCCTGATTGGTCCGTCCGCCGCGCCTTCACTGCGCAGATCATCATCAACCACATCCAGGCCCGTGATGGCGAGAAGATCGACAACATGGATCAGGCTCTGGAGCGTGCGGTTGCCAACGGTGTGAAGAACCTCGTTGTCCAGCCGACCCACCTGATGCACGGCGCAGAGTATGACGAGATGTGCGAAGCCATTGACGCATACCGCGACAAGTTTGAGTCTGTTGCCATCGCAGAGCCGATGCTCGGCGAAGTTGGCTCCGACGCTACCGTTATCAATGCCGACAAGGAAGCTGTTGCGAAGGCCATTACCGCAGAAGCTGTGAAGGATTCCGGCTTTGAGAGCCTGGACGCTGCCAAGGAAGCTGGCGTTGCTTTCGTCTTCATGGGCCACGGCACCGCGCACGTCGCCAAGGTGACCTACAGCCAGATGCAGACCCAGATGCAGAACCTCGGCTACGAGAACGTCTTCATCGGCACCGTCGAGGGTGAGCCAGAAGAGACCTCCGCAGAAGCTGTCATCGAGGCTGTCAAGGCTGCCGGTTACACGGCTGTCATTCTCCGCCCGCTGATGGTTGTTGCAGGCGACCACGCCAACAACGATATGGCAGGTTCGGACGACGACTCCTGGAAGACCATGTTTGAGGCCGCAGGCCTCACCGTGGGCTGCCAGATCAACGGCCTCGGCGAAATCGCTGATGTGCAGGCACTCTATGTTGCCCACACGAAGGCCGCTATGGAAGCGCTGAACGCGTAAGCTTTTACACAGAAAACCGGCAATCAACGCAGGCCGGGGAACCCGGTTCCCCGGCCTGTTTGTAAAAATGGAGGAATTACAATGAAAAAGTTATTGGCCCTCGTATTGGCGGCGCTGATGCTTCTGGCTGTGCTGGCCAGCTGCGCCGAAAAGCAGGTGGAGCAGAGCCAGGCGCCTCAGACCGAAGAAGCGCAGACGGAACAGCCCGAACAGGCAGAAGAGCCTGCTGTGGAGGAAACCCCGGTGGAAGAGCCGGAGGAGCTTCCTGCAGAAGAACCTGCCGCGGAGCCCGCGCTGGAAGACGGCGTCTACACGGCGGAATTCAACACCGACAGCTCCATGTTCCACGCCAACGAAGCCTGCGACGGCAAGGGCACCCTGACCGTCCAGGACGGCAAAATGACCATCCATGTGAGCCTGGTCTCCAAGACGATTCTGAACCTTTATCCGGGTCTTGCCGAAGATGCGCAGAAAGACGGCGCAGAGCTTCTGCAGCCGACGACTGATACCGTCACCTATTCCGACGGCCTTTCTGACGAGGTTTACGGCTTCGATATCCCTGTCCCCGCGCTGGACACCGAGTTTGATCTGGCCCTGATCGGCAAAAAGGGCGTATGGTATGACCACAAGGTTTCCGTCTCCAATCCCGAGCCCCTGAAGGACGAGGGCAAGACGGTGGAAGAACTTGGCCTGGCGGACGGCACCTATACGGTGGAGGTCGGCTTTGCCGGCGGCTCCGGCAAGGCGTATGTGCAGACCCCCTGCACACTGAGCATTGCGGACGGCAAGGCCACGGCGACAATCGTCTGGAGCAGCAGCAAGTATGATTACATGCTCGTGGACGATGTGAAGTACGACGTGCTGTCGACCGAAAACGGCTCGACGTTTGAAATTCCCGTGGCCGCATTTGATACGGACCTCGCCGTCATCGGCGACACCACGGCCATGAGCACGCCGCACGAGATTGAGTATACGCTGAACTTTGATTCCGCGTCTTTGACGGCTGCCGAATGAAAAAGTGGATCCTAGCGCTGCTGGCGTGTGCGCTGATGGTTTGCGCCGCCTGCAGCGCGCAAACAGCGCAGCAGCCAGCGCACGCGCCGGAGGAGGAACAGGGACCGGCGGCGCAGACGGCGGTATCATGGCAGGATCTGGCGTTTGATGAGACGGTTCCTCTTTCCTACGCGACGCAGTTTACCATCAGCCACGCAGGCAGCGACTATACGCGATTGACAATCGGCGACGATCAGACGTTTCTGGTGGTCGCTGAGCAGGCGCCGGTGCCGGAGGGCGTTCCGGCGGATGTGACGGTTCTGCAGCAGCCACTCGATCATATCTATCTGGTCGCGACGGCAGCGATGGACTATTTCAGTGAGCTCGGCGCGGTCGGCAATATCACCCTCAGCAGTCAGAAGGGAAAAGACTGGTACATTGACGACGCGAAGGCCGCCATGCAGGCCGGAACGATGGTTTACGCCGGAAAGTATTCCACACCGGACTATGAAACGATTCTGGCCGGCGACTGCAATCTGGCGATTGAAAACACGATGATCTATCACACACCGGATGTCATTGAGCAGCTGCAGAAGCTGGGCATTCCGGTGCTTGTGGAGCGGTCGAGCTATGAGCCGGAGCCGCTCGGGCGCATGGAGTGGCTGAAGCTGTACGCTGTACTCGTAGGAAAAGAGGCGGAAGCGGAGGCGTATTTCACGCAGCTGATGCAGAGCCTGGACGGTGTGATTGATCAGACCTCAACGGGAAAGCGCGTCGCCTTTTTCTATATCACGACGAGCGGCGCGGTCAATGTCCGCAAATCCGGCGATTACATTGCAAAGGCCATCCGCATGGCGGGCGGCGAGTATGTGTCGTTTGACGAGACGGACGAAGAAAACGCCATGTCCACGATGACCGTTCAGATGGAGTCGTTCTATCATACGGCGCTGGACGCGGATATTTTGATCTACAACAGCACGATTGACGGGGAAATTGAAACCATTGAGCAGCTGCTTGCGAAAAGCCCACTGCTTGCCGATTTCAAGGCCGTGAAGAGCGGCAACGTCTGGTGCATTTCCAAGAACTTTTATCAGGAATCGCTGGAGCTGGGCAACATGATTCTCGATGTCCACGCGATTTTGAACGGCGAAGAAGACGGTGAACTTCATTTTTTGCACAAGCTGACGTAAAAATAGAGGAGGAGCGGCATGAAAATGAACCGAAAGACCAGGACATGGAGCGGTTTTGTGCTGCTCCTCCTGCTTTTGTTTGCATTTTTCATCTGGAATATTGTCGCGGGCAGCGTCCGGCTGTCTGCGTCTGAGATAAAAGCCATTCTGTTTGGCGGCGAAGCGGACGCGACGCAGCGCAATATCATCTGGTCCATCCGCCTGCCGCGGATTTTGTCGGCGATGATTCTCGGCGGCGCGCTGTCGGTGTCCGGGTATCTGCTGCAGACATTTTTCCACAATCCGATTGCGGGCCCGTTTGTGCTCGGCATTTCGTCGGGCGCGAAGCTGACGGTTTCCATTTCCATGATTGTCCTGCTCAGCCGCGGGAGGGTATCGTCGTCCGGGACGCTGATTGTGGCGGCCTTTGTGGGCGCAATGCTCTCGATGGGATTTGTGCTTGCCATCTCGCAGCGGGTCAAGCGGATGAGCCTGCTTGTGGTCTGCGGCGTGATGATCGGGTACATCTGCTCGGCACTGACCGATTTTTTGGTGACGTTTGCGGATGATTCCAACATCGTGAACCTGCACAACTGGTCCATGGGCTCATTTTCCGGCATGAGCTGGGACAATGTCGCGACCATGTCGCGCGTATGCGGCGCGACGCTGGTGCTGGTGTTTTTCCTGTCCAAACCCATCCGGGCCTATCAGCTCGGAGAGACCTATGCGCAGAACCTCGGCGTGCCGATCAAGAGCTTCCGCGCGGCGCTGATTCTGCTCTCAAGCGTTCTCTCGGCCTGCGTGACGGCGTTTGCCGGGCCGATTTCCTTTGTCGGCATCGCGGTGCCGCATCTGATGAAATCGCTGTTCCGGACGGCAGAGCCGCTCAAGATGATTCCGGCGTGCTTTTTGGGCGGAAGTGCGTTCTGCCTGTTCTGCGATCTGATTGCGCGCACGGCCTTTGCGCCCACGGAAGTCAGCATCAGTTCCGTCACAGCGGTATTCGGCGCGCCGATTGTGATCTACATGATGATTCACAGAAAGGCAGGTTAAGATGGAAGCCTATCTGGAAACAAAAGACTTATCGGTCGGCTACCATGGCCGGGCGCTGATTGAACATGTGGCGCTGTGTGTGCAGCGTGGAAAAATTGTGACGCTGATCGGGCCGAACGGCTCCGGCAAGTCGACGATTCTCAAGACCATCGTCGGCCAGCTGCCGCGTGTCGAGGGCGCTGTGGTGCTCGATGGCGAGGATATGCAGCTGCGCAGCCGGGGCGATATCGCAAAGCGCATGGCGATTTTGATGACGGCCCGGATGGAGCCGGAGCTGATGACCTGCCGGGACGTGGTGAGCACGGGCCGCTACCCCTACACGGGGAAGCTTGGCATTTTGCAGGCGGAGGACAAGAAAATTGTACAGGAGGCCATCGGACAGGTAAACGCGGAGGAATTTGCAGATCGCCCGTTTTCCGATATCAGCGACGGCCAACGGCAGAGAATCCTGCTTGCCCGCGCGCTGTGCCAGCAGCCGGAGCTGATTGTGCTCGATGAGCCGACCAGCTATCTGGATATCCGCTACAAGCTGGAGCTTCTGAGCATCCTCAAGCGGATGGTGCGGGAGAAGAACCTTGCGGTGCTGATGTCGCTGCATGAGCTGGATCTGGCCGCGCGGGTGTCTGATACTGTGGTGTGCGTGACAGACGGGAAGATTGACCGCGTCGGTCCGCCGGAAGAGATTTTTACGCGGGAGTATATCGCAAAGCTCTATCACATGGAGCACGGGAAATATGACCCCTGCTTTGATACGCTGGAATTTGTACCGTGAGGTTGCTATGGACGAAAAAAACGGAACCTTTTATGCCCTGAGTGTCGGCCCGGGCGATCCGGAGCTGATGACCATCAAAGCCTGCAGATGCCTGGCCGCGTGCCATGTGGTCGCGGCGCCGCGGACCAAGAGCGGACAGATGCTGGCGCTGGAGATTGCGCGCGGGGCGGTAAACCTTGACGGCAAGGAAATTTTGCCGCTGGAGTTTTCCATGTCGCGCAAAGCGCAGGTGCGGCAGGAGAGATACGTGGCCGCCGCGCGGCAGATTGAAGCGCATTTGAATGCCGGGCAGGATGTGGCGATGGTCAATCTCGGCGATGTGAGCGTTTACGCCACGGCGTATTATATATTCCAGCAGATTCGAAGCGACGGCTTTGCCGCGGTGATGCTGCCGGGCGTTACGAGTTTCTGCGCGGTGGCCGCGCAGCTGGGCCGGAGCCTTACAACGATGGATCTGCCTCTGCATATCATCCCGGCGAGCGGGATGAATCTGGATGAGGCGCTGGAGCTTCCGGGAACGAAGGTTCTGATGAAGTCGGGCAGCGCGCTTGAAAATACAGTGCGGGCCCTGCGGCAACACGGACAGCTGGAAAAGGCCGCGATGGTGGCCGACTGCGGCCTTCCGACGCAGAAGGTGGCAGAGAACCTGGATGATCTGCCAAAGGACATCGGATATTTTGCAACAATCATTGTCTCAGAGTAGGAGGCTGCCATGCAGTGTGCCATTCCCCGCGTCGTTCTGGCCGGGACCAACAGCGGCTGCGGGAAGACAACCGTGACCTGCGCCGTTTTGCAGGCATTGGTCAACCGCGGCCTGCGCGTCGGCGCGGCCAAGTGCGGGCCGGATTACATTGATCCCATGTTCCACAGCCGCATCATCGGCGCGAAAAGCTCCAATCTCGACGCGTTCTTTTTTGAACAGGACATGCTGCGCCAGCTGCTGCACCAGAACGCGGACGGCTGCAACGTGACGATCATCGAGGGCGTGATGGGCTACTATGACGGCCTGGGCCTTCTTTCCACGCGCGCGAGCACCTTTGAGGTGGCGCAGAAGACAAAAAGTCCGGTGGTTCTGATTGTCTACGCGCGCGGCGCGGCGCTGTCTGTGCTGGCGTCGGTGCAGGGCTTTTTGCAGTTTTTGCCGGATAACCGGATTTGCGGCGTGATTCTCAACGGCTGTACGGCTATGAGCTATGCGCCGCTGGCCCGCGCGATGGAGGAGCGTTTTGGCGTCCGGGCGCTGGGCTTTTTGCCGCAGCTTCCCGACTGCGCGCTGGAGAGCCGGCACCTGGGGCTGGTCACAGCGGCAGAGGTGGAGCATCTGCGCGAAAAGATGCAGCGCCTGGCCCGGGAAGCGGAAAAGAGCATTGATCTGGACGGCCTTCTGGCGCTGGCCCGCGCAGCGGAGGAACTTTCCTATACGCCGTATGTGCCGCCGCGGTTCGACGCGCCGGTGCGCATCGGGGTGGCAAGAGATAAGGCGTTTTGTTTTTACTATGAGGACAGCTTGGACCTCCTGCGCCGGCTTGGCGCGGAGCTGGTGCCGTTCAGCCCGCTGGAGGATGCGGCGCTGCCGGACGGGCTGCAGGGGCTGTATCTCGGGGGCGGGTATCCGGAACTCTACGCGCGCCAGCTGAGCGAAAACAAAACCATGCGCGAGGCGGTCTGCTGCGCGGTTGCGGGCGGTCTTCCGTGCATTGCCGAGTGCGGCGGGTTTATGTATCTGACCGGGGCGATTGGGGAGTATCCCATGGCGGGGCTTCTTCCCGGCGCGTGCCGGGACATGGGGAAGCTGACGCGGTTCGGCTATGTGCATTTAACCGCGCGGCAGGATAATCTCTTGTGCCGTGCGGGGGAGTCGATCCCAGCCCACGAATTTCACCACTGGGACGCGGAAGATACGGGAGACGGTTTCACAGCCGAAAAGCCGTCCGGCCGGAGTTGGCCCTGCGTCCACGCGACAAAGACGCTCTATGCGGGCTTCCCGCATTTTCATTTTTACGCAAATCCGAGCTTTGCCGTCCGTTTTTACGAGGCGTGCCGGGAGGAAGGAAACCATGCTGGAAAAAATCAAACCGATGGAAATTGAAGCGCGCAGCTTCGAGATCATCACGCAGCTGCTGGGAGACCGGAAGCTGGACCCGGAAAACGAGCTTGTTATCAAGCGCGCCATTCACACGACGGCGGACTTTGACTACGCAGACAATCTCGTGTTTTCAGACCATGCCGTAAAAACCGGCATCGAGGCGCTGCGCGCGGGCTGCGATATCGTGACCGACACGCAGATGGCAAAGGCCGGCATCAATAAGACGATTTTATCTTCGCTCGGCGGCGAGGTGCACTGCTTCATGTCGGACGCGGATGTCGCCGCGGAGGCCAAGGCGCGCGGCGTGACGCGGGCAATGGTCTCGATGGAAAAGGCGGCGAAGCTTTCCAAGCCCTGCATCTTTGCCATCGGCAACGCGCCGACGGCGCTCGTCGCGCTCGAAGCGCTGATGGAGGAGGGCGAGCTGCAGCCGGCGCTGATTATCGGCGTGCCGGTCGGGTTTGTCAACGTGGTTGAGAGCAAGGAACTGATCATTGAGCATCATCGCGCGCCCTATATCATTGCGCGCGGGCGCAAGGGCGGAAGCAATGTCGCCGCCGCGATCTGCAACGCAATGCTCTATCAGATCAGGCGGTAATATGGAAGAGTACATCATCAAGGACGGGAAAAAGCTCCGTCTGGGCTATACGACCGGCTCCTGCGCGGCGGCTGCTGCGAAGGCGGCGGCGTGGATGCTTCTGAGCGGCAGACGCAAAGAAGAAATCGGGCTTCTGACGCCGAAGAGCATCCGGCTGGAGCTGGAAGTGCTGGAAATCCGGATAGAAAAGGATGCGGTTTCCTGTGCCATCCGCAAAGACAGCGGCGACGACCCGGACGCGACGCGCGGCACACTGGTCTTTGCCAGCGCGCGCAAAACGGACGCGCCCGGCGTTGTGATCAACGGCGGGATTGGCGTTGGCCGCGTGACAAAGCGCGGCCTGGACCAGCCGGTCGGCGCGGCGGCCATCAACTCTGTGCCGCGGCGGATGATCCGGGAAAACGTGGAGGAGGTTTGCCGCGCGCTGGACTATTCCGGCGGCATTGAAATTCTCATCTCGGTGCCGGAGGGCGAGGCGCTTGCAAAGAAGACCTTCAATCCGCGCCTTGGCATTGTCGGCGGCATTTCCATTCTTGGAACCACCGGCATTGTAGAGCCCATGAGCGAGCAGGCTCTGGTCGATACCATCCGCGTGGAGCTTCGGCAGCGGCGGGAAAACGGCGCAGAGTATGTGCTGCTGACGCCGGGAAATTACGGCGCGGATTATATCAAGGACGCCATTGGCCTCGACCCCAGGACGGCGGTCCTGACATCGAACTTTATCGGAGACGCCCTGGAATCGTGCCGCGAGATGGGCTTTCACGGGGCGCTTCTGGTGGGGCACATCGGAAAGCTTGTCAAGCTCGCGGGCGGCATGTGGAACACGCACTCCAAATTCGGCGACTGCCGGATGGAGATTCTGACTGCGCACGCCGCCGCGCTGGGGCTTTCACCCGCGCGGGCGGAGGAAATGCTCGGCTGCGCAACGTGCGACGACGCGCTGCGCATCTTAAAAGAAGAAGGGCTCTATGAGGTGCTGATGGCCCGCCTGGCCGGGAAGATTCACTGGATGCTGGAGCACAAATGTGGCGAAGCGTTCACAGTTGGCGCGATTGTCTTTTCGAAGGAGTATGGCCTTTTGTGCCAGACAGCGCACGCACAGGCGCTGCTGCAAAAAATAACGGAGGACTGAATATGGTACATTTTGTCGGCGCCGGGAGCGGCGCGGTTGATCTAATTACCGTGCGCGGAGCGAAACTGCTCAGCGCGGCGGATGTGATTATTTACGCGGGGTCGCTGGTCAATCCCGAGCTTCTTTCCTACGCAAAACCTGGCTGTGAGATTCACAATAGCGCGGAGATGACGCTCGAAGAGGTGATTGCCGTGATTTCCGCGGCGGAGGCAGACGGAAAAACGACCGTCCGCCTGCACACCGGCGACTCCAGCATCTACGGCGCGGTGCGCGAGCAGTTTGACGAGCTGGAGAAGCTTGGCATCGAGTATGATGTTTGCCCCGGCGTGAGCGCGTTCTGCGGCGCAGCCGCGGCGCTGCGCGCGGAGTATACGCTGCCGGATGTGAGCCAGACGGTGATTATCACGCGGGCCGCCGGGCGCACGCCCGTGCCGGAGCGCGAGAGCATCCGCTCTCTGGCAAGCCATCAGGCGACAATGGTGCTCTTTCTCAGCACGTCTCTGACGAAGACGCTGCAGGAGGAGCTGCTGGCAGGCGGCTATGAAGCGGCGACGCCCGCGGCGGTTGTGTATAAGGCGACGTGGCCGGATCAGAAAATCTTCCGCTGCACGGTCGGCACGCTCCACGAAACCGTCACAGAAAACCATCTGACGAAGACATCCCTGATTGTGGTCGGCGGGTGCCTGGGCGAGGATTATATGCGCTCGCTTCTGTATCACCCCGGCTTTACAACGGAGTTCCGCGAGGCGACGCAATGAAGCTGACGCTCTTTGCCTACAGCCATACCGGCTGCCGGACAGCGCGGCGGATTTTGGACGCGAGGATGGCGGATGAGACAGCCTGCTACGCGGTGGCGCGGCTGGAAGAGCCGGGATTTTTGCCGCTGGAGAAGGCGGTGTATGGGGCGGCCTTTGCCGCGTCGGACGCGCTGATTTTTGTCGGGGCCTGCGGCATTGCGGTGCGGGAAATCGCGCCGTATGTCAAGGATAAGCGCACAGACCCTGCGGTCGTGTGTGTTGACGAGCGGTCGAACTTTGCCGTCTCCCTTCTTTCCGGGCACATCGGCGGGGCAAACGCGCTGACGCGCGAGATCGCGCAGGCGCTTGGCGCGACGGCTGTCATTACAACGGCGACGGATGTCAACGGCCGCTTTTCGGTGGATGCCTGGGCGGCGCGGCACGGCCTCTGGCTGGACGATATGAAGCTTGCCAAGGCCGTCTCGGCCGAAATTCTGGAGCGGGAGGTGCCGCTTTGCTGTCGGGCACCGGTTCTTGGGCAGCTTCCGCCCGGGGTGCGGGCGGGAAGCGAAGGCGCGCTTGGCATCTGTATCGGCTGCCGGATGGAGCAGCCCTTTGAAAAAACGCTCCACCTGGTTCCGAAGGTGCTGCGCGTCGGCGTCGGCTGCCGGAAGGGCACGCCGCAGGCGGCGGTGGAGGCGGCGATTGCAAAGGTTTTTGCGGAAAACAGCCTGTACCCGGAGGCAATTTCCGGCGTATATTCCATCGATCTGAAAAAAGAAGAGCCCGGCCTTCTGGCCGCCGGCCGAAGCCATGGCTGGAAGATGGGGTTTTATACTGCCGAAGAACTTCTGGCGGTACCGGGGGAGTTTACCGCGTCGCAGTTTGTTCGGCGTGTGACGGGGGTTGAAAATGTCTGCGAGCGCGCGGCGATGCTTGGCGCGGAGCGCTTGCTTGTGAAAAAAACTGCGCTGGACGGTGTGACCGTCGCGGTGGCGCAGGAGCATTGGGAGGTACGCTTTGGGGAAAGTGATTGTTGTGGGCATTGGCCCGGGCAACTATGAGAATATGACCGTGGCGGCGGATCAGGCGCTGGCCGGGTGCGATGTGATTGTCGGGTATCCTGTGTATGTCGATCTGGTACGCGGCAGATATCCGGAAAAGCAGTGTCTCTCGACGCCGATGACGCAGGAGGCTAAGCGCTGCCGGATGGCGCTGGAGCTGGCGCAGGAAGGAAAAAATGTGGCGCTGGTCTGCTCCGGCGACAGCGGCATTTACGGCATGGCGGCGCTCGTCTATGAGCTGCGCGGCGAAAGCGCGCAGCCGGAGGTAGAGGTCGTTCCGGGACTGACGGCGGCCTGCAGCGGTGCGGCAGTGCTCGGCGCGCCGCTGACGCACGATTTTGCTGTAATCAGCCTCTCAGACCGGCTGACGCCCTGGGAGAAGATTGAAAAGCGGCTGCTGTGCGCCGCCGAGGCGGATCTTTCTATCGTCATTTATAACCCCGCCAGCCACGGAAGGCCCGATCATCTGAAGCGGGCGTGTGAGATTTTGCTGCGCGTGCTGCCGGAGAACCGGCTTTGCGGCGTGGTGCGGAACATTGGCCGCGAGGGCCAGAGCCGCCGCGTCCTTACTTTAGGCGAGCTTAAAACGGCGGAAATTGATATGTTCTGCACCGTTTTTATCGGAAACGCGGCCACAAAGCTTGTGGCGGGCAATCTTGTTACGCCCAGAGGATACCGCGATGTATAAATTCTGTGTATTCGGCGGCACGACCGAAGGTCGGAAGCTTGCCGGGTTTTTAAGCGCGCAGCCGTGCGAGACGACGCTCTGCGTCGCAACGGACTACGGCGGAACGCTGGTTCCGGAATCCGGGCATCTGACCGTCTCGGCCAAGAAGCTCCCGGTCGATGAGATTGTCGCCATGCTGGAGCGCGAGCATTTTGACCTTGTGATTGACGCGACGCATCCATATGCCGCGTCCATCACGAAGAGCATCGCGCGCGCCTGCGAGCAGACCGGGACGGAGCGCTGGCGGCTGCTGCGCGGCGCATCTGCGGTTTCAGACGACGCGGTGTTTGTGGAGTCGACCATGGACGCCGTCCGGTTTTTAGAGCAGACGGACGGAAACATCCTCCTGACCACCGGCAGCAAGGAGCTTGGGCTTTACAAGACGCTTGCGGATTTTGAAACGCGTGTCTGGGCGCGCGTTTTGCCCCTGGCGTCGTCTCTGGCGCTTTGCGCCGAGGCAGGGCTCCAGTCTTCGCATATTTTTGCGATGCAGGGCCCGTTTTCAGAGGATATGAACGTCGCCATGCTGCGCAGCGTGCAGGCAAGCTGGCTCGTCACGAAAGACGGCGGGGCGCCCGGCGGCTTTGACGAGAAGCTCTCTGCCGCGAAAAAGGCGGGCGCGCGCCTGGTTGTCGTTGGCCGGCCGCCGGAAGAAGGCGGCTTGAGCCTGCCGGAGGTCATCCGCGGCCTGTGTGATCGTTTCGGTCTGGTGTGCAGACCGGAGGTATTTGTCGTTGGCATCGGTCCCGGAAAAGAGAGCGCGCAGACGGCGGAGGTGCGCGCGGCGATTGCGCAGGCAAACTGCGTCATCGGCGCGCAGCGCGTGCTGGAGGCTGTGGCGCGGCCGCAGCAGACAAGGCTCGCGGCGATTGCGCCGGAAAAAATCGCGGATTATATTCTGAGTCACCCGGAAAGCGCGCCGTTTGTTGTCGCCATGTCGGGCGATACCGGCTTTTTCAGCGGCACAAAAAAGCTGCTTCCGTGCTTAAAGGACTGCAAGGTTACGGTTCTGCCGGGGCTGAGCTCTTTGAGCTATCTCTGCGCGCGGCTGCAGACCAGCTATGAAGACGTTGTGCCGGTCAGTCTGCACGGCCGCACGCACGATATCACGGCCGATGTCCGCCGCCATAGCCGGATTTTTACGCTGGTCGGCGGCGAGGACGGTATGCAGAAGCTCTGCGCTGCGCTTTTGGACGCGGGGCTTGGCAGCGTAAAGCTTCAGGTGGGCGAGCGTCTGGGCTATCCGGACGAGCGCATCACCTGCGGTACGGCTCGGGAGCTTGCCGAAAGAAGCTTTGACAAACTGAGCGTGGCGCTGATTGAAAATGACAGCCCGGACGCGGTTGTGACGCACGGCTTGCCGGACGAGGCGTTTTTGCGCAGTCTGGAGCAGGGGCACGTTGTGCCGATGACGAAGAGCGAGGTGCGCAGCGTGTGCCTTTCTAAGCTCCGGCTGACCGAAAACGCCGTCTGCTGGGACATCGGTGCAGGGACGGGCTCGGTCAGCATCGAAATGGCGCTGCAGGCGCGGACGGGAAGCGTCTGGGCCATTGAGCGAAACGAGGACGCGCTGGCGCTTCTGGCGCGCAACCAGGAAATCTTCCGCGCGGAAAATCTGCAGATCGTGCCGGGCCTTGCGCCCAAGGCATGTGAAGATCTTCCAGCGCCGTCGCATGTATTCATCGGCGGCAGCGCGGGCAATCTCCGGGAGATTCTGCAGCTTGTGCTGCATAAAAATCCGCAGGCGCGCATTGTGGCCACGGCGGTGTCTCTGGAGTCTGCGGCGGAGCTGACAGAATGCCTGGGAGCATTTTCGTTCCGCGAGACGGAAGTCGTCTGCCTGCAGGTGTCCAAGGGGCGGCAGGCAGGACGTTATCACCTGATGACCGGCCAGAACCCTATTTATATTTTTACGATGCAGCATGGAGGCGCGCCGGTATGAGATGGTCATGGTATGCGCTGCTGCTTGGATTTGGCATGGATCTCTTGCTGGGAGACCCGCACGGCCTGTGGCACCCGGTGGCGGGCATCGGAAAGCTGATTGCGCAGTTTGAGCGCTGGTTCCGGCATCTTTGCCCGAAGACAAGGACGGGCGAGCGGCTGGCCGGTGCGCTGATCTGGATTTGTGTTGTTGTGATCTCGGCAGCGCTCCCGGCGGCTATTTTGTGGGCGCTCGGACGCGTGAGCGTGTGGCTGCGGCTGGCGGCGGAGAGCATCATGTGCTGGCAGATTTTAGCCGTCAAGTCGCTGCGCGACGAGAGCATGAAGGTCTATGCCGCGCTTCAGACGGGCGATCTTTCCAAGGCGCGGTACGCCGTTTCGATGATCGTCGGGCGCGATGTGGAGCGGCTCGATGAAAAGGGCGTGACGCGCGCGGCGGTGGAGACCGTGGCGGAAAATACGTCTGACGGCGTGATTGCGCCGCTGCTGTTTCTGGCAATCGGCGGCGCGCCGCTCGGCTTTTTCTATAAGGCGGTCAATACCATGGACTCGATGCTGGGCTACGTGGAGCCGCCGTATCAGAACGTGGGCTTCGTGCCTGCGAAGCTGGACGATGTGTTCAACTTCATCCCGGCGCGGCTGTCGGCGTTTTTCATGCTGGCGGCGGGCGCGATTCTGGGGCTGGATATCAAAAACGGCTGGAAGATTTTCTGCCGCGACCGCTACAAGCACGCCAGCCCCAACTCCGCGCAGACGGAGTCTGTGTGCGCGGGGCTGCTGGGGCTTCGTCTGGCGGGCGACGCGTGGTACCACGGGATGCTGCATAAAAAAGAGTTCATCGGCGATGCCTGCCGCGAGATTGTGCCGGAGGATATTCCAAGTGCATGCAGACTGATGACGGTGACGGCGCTTGTCGCACTGGTAGTGTTCAGCGCGGTAAAGGCGCTTGTGATATTCTGAGGGAAACCTATGCTCTATGAAACGCAAAACCCCCATGGTGGGGATGTCTATGGCGCGGAGATTGTGCTGGATTATTCGTCCAACGTCAATCCGCTCGGCACGCCGCCCGGCGTCGTCCGGGCGATCTGCGAGGCTGCGCAGTTGGTGCGGCAGTATCCGGACCCATACTGCAGGGCGCTGCGCGAGGCGATTGCCGCGCACGAACAGGTGGATATGCGCTGGATTCTCTGCGGAAACGGCGCGGCGGAGCTGATCTATGCTTGGTGCGAGGCGCTGCGGCCGAAGCTTGCTGCGGAGCTGGCGCCGACCTTCTGCGAATACAGCATCGCCGCCGGACACTATGGCGCGCGGATGGCGCGCTATGCGCTCTTGGCGGACAACGGCTTTTGCCCGGACGAGGGGCTGCTGCGCTTTTTGAAGGAAACAAAGCCGGACGCACTCTTTTTGTGTACGCCCAATAACCCTACCGGCCGAACGATAGACCAGGCGCTTTTGGAAAGAACGCTGGAACTTTGCGAACAGCAGCGCATGCGCGTGCTGCTGGATGAAAGCTTTCTGGATTTTACAGACGCGAAGAGCGCAAAAGATTTGCTGGCGCGCTATCCAGGGCTGCTGATTTTAAAGGCGTTTACGAAGAGCTACGCCTTAGCGGGCGCACGGGTGGGATACTGCCTGAGCGCCGACACGGCGCTTCTTTCGCGCATGGCGCACGCTGCGCAGCCGTGGAACGTGTCGCTTCTGGCGCAGCGCGCCGGGATAGCGGCGCTGCAGGAGCAGGATTTTCTGCGCCGGGCGAAAGCGCTGGTTGCGCGCGAGCGCGCTTTTTTGGCGCAGGGGCTGCAGACGCTGCGCCTGCGAGTATTTCCGTCAGAGGCAAATTATCTGCTCTTCTGCGGACCGGCGGGGCTGGATGCGGCGCTGCGGCGCGAGAAAATAGCCATTCGCAGCTGCGAAAATTATGATGGCCTCGGGCCGGGGTATTACCGGATTGCCGTGCGGCTGCATGAAGAGAATGAGAAGCTGCTCGCCGCGATGCGGCGCGCGATGGAGGTAAGATGATGGCGCTGAATCTGATGCTGCAGGGGACAATGTCCAACGTGGGAAAGAGCTTACTGACAGCGGGGCTCTGCCGGGTGCTCCGGCAGGACGGCTATCGTGTGGCCCCGTTCAAGAGCCAGAATATGGCTCTGAATTCCTTCATTACCGCAGACGGCGGCGAGATGGGCCGGGCTCAGGTGGTGCAGGCGGAAGCCTGCGGCATTGCCCCGGATGTGCGCATGAACCCGATTCTTCTCAAGCCGACGACGGATGTGGGAAGCCAGGTCATCGTCGGCGGCCAGGTGCAGGGCAATATGCGCGCGATGGAGTATTACGCGCGCAAGCGCGAGTACATCCCGGCCGTGCTGGAGGCTTATAACAGCCTGGCGTCGGAGTATGACGTCATTCTGATCGAAGGTGCGGGAAGCCCGGCGGAGATCAATCTCCGGCAGGATGATCTTGTCAACATGGGCTTAGCCGCGATGGTGGACGCGCCGGTGTTTCTGATCGGCGACATTGACCGCGGCGGCGTGTTTGCCCAGCTCTATGGAACGATTGCGCTGCTGCAGCCGGACGAGCGCGCGCGCGTGAAGGGTACGATCATCAATAAATTCCGCGGCGACCGCGCAATTCTGGAGCCGGGACTTTCGATGCTGCAGGAGCTTTGCGGTGTGCCGGTGGCGGGTGTGATTCCGTACACGCATGTGGATATTGACGACGAAGACAGCCTCAGTGAGCGCTTTACGCGCGGCACGGCAAGAAAGCTGTTGGACGTCGCAGTCATCCGTCTGCCGCGCATCTCCAACTTCACGGATTTTTCGCCGTTTGAGCGCTATGAGAATGTTTCGCTGCGCTATGTCGACCGCGTGGCCGATCTTCATACGCCGGATCTTGTGATCCTGCCCGGCACAAAGAGCACGATTGCAGACCTTCTCTGGCTGCGCCAGAGCGGGCTCGAGGCGGCAATCTGCAAAATGGCCGCGCAGGGGACGCTGGTCTTCGGCGTCTGCGGCGGGTATCAGATGCTGGGTGCGTCCGTCTCGGACCCGGACGGCGTGGAGGCTGCGGATGTAACCGAAATCCGGGGCCTGGGGCTTCTTCCGATGCAGACGGTGTTCCACGGCCAGAAGGTGCAGACACAGACAAGCGGCACATTTTCCGGTGTCGTGGGCATGCTGGCGCCGCTCAACGGCCTGCGCTATGAAGGGTATGAAATTCACATGGGCCGCAGCGAGCAGCGCATGCCCGCCTTGGCGGGCAGCGGCAATATCTACGGCAGCTATGTCCACGGCATTTTTGATGCCCCCGGCGTGTGTGATACGATTTTGCGCGCAATCTGCGCGCAAAAGGGCATCGACCCGCAGGGCCTGCGCGCGTTTGATATGCAGGAGTATAAGGAGCAGCAGTATGATAAGCTCGCCGCTGCGGTGCGCAGCGGGATGGACATGGAGCTGGTATACCGCGTTCTGGAGCGGAAATAACGAAGTCCCGCGCGGCAGAATCTGCCATACACTGTAAAATACAGAAAAGTCCCGGATGCGCTGCATCCGGGACTGCAGCGTGTCCAAAAAGTCTTTTTGACACGCTGCGGCAGTTTTTCAAACTTTTTTGAAGTTTGAAAAACTGATTGAACGCGAAAGACACCCCTGATGGGTTTCTTTCACACTATCTTCCTTTCCGAAATTGTTGATCTGGAAGTTTTTTCGATAGTCTAAAGTCCCGGATGCTACGCATCCGGGACTTCTTTTAAACTTCGCTCAGGCGATACAAGATAGTGGCCATTTCGGCGCGCGTGAGCCGCCCCTTTGGGCGGAAGCGGCCGTTTGCGCCCTGCAGGATACCCTCCTGCGTGCAAAGCGCGACGCCGTTTTTGGCCCAGGAAGAGATCTGTGCGCTGTCCGCGTAATTAAGCTCCGCGGAAACCTCCCGCGCCTGGCCGCGCACGATCAGAAACCGGGCGATGACGGTTGCCATCTGCTCGCGGGTCAGACGTTTTTCCGGCAGAAACGCACCGTTAGAGCCGTTCATCAGCCCCGCGTCGCGCGCCCACTTGACATAGGGGGCCAGCGCACTGTCCTGCTCAATATCTGTGTAGCCGGTCTCATCATAATATTTGTAGCTCTCGTCGATGCCGCAGAGCCTGGCGAGCGAGGCGACGAACTCACCGCGGGTGACGGCCTTGTTGGGCCGCACGCGGCCATCCGGTTCTGATTCAAGATAGCCGTGGCGCAGACAAAAGTCCAGCGCGTCATAGGCCCAGTGTTCTGAAAGATAGCTCTCGTCAAAATAGGCGCTTCCAACCTCATCTGCGTCCAGATTCACGCCCGTGTTTTTGGCATCGTAGTACATGACGCCTGTCTCCGGCGCAATGCCGCGGCGCAGGAGAAGGTCACGCACGGTTACAAATTCATAGCCGTCTGCAAGGAGCTTGTCTATCGCGGCCAGCGCGCCGTTGACGCTGGTTTCATAGATGTCGTGGACAAGAATGATTGCGCCGTCGTAGCTTCCGGCGAGAATGTTTTTGCAGACCGTATCGGCATTTTTGTATTTCCAGTCCTCCGGGTCCACCGACCAGTTGATCAGAGGGACGTTTACCTGCGCGCGGACGGTTTTGTTGGCGTTGCCGTAGGGCGGGCGGATGTAGGCAGGATCGTCTCCGCCGGCGGCGGTGATGTAGGCTTGAGTCTGGCTGATTTCGGTTGCAATCTGGCCGGCGGAGAGGGTGTTGAGATTTTTGTGGTTCTGGGTGTGGCTTGCCAGCTGATGGCCTTCATTTACAATCCGCTCGAGCGTTTTGGGATAGCTTGCCGCGCGGTAGCCGGAGACAAAAAATGTCGCCTGCACATCGCGCGCGGCCAACTCGTCCAAAAGCGTGCCGGTGTATGGCCCGGGCCCGTCGTCAAAGGTTATGGCGATCAGTTTGCTTCCGGAATCGGAAGCCCGGGCCGGAACAGCCAGGCTGATTGCAAGCAGAAGCGCCAGAAGGGCGCCGAGAAATTTTCGCTGGTTCATGGTTTCATCTCCTTGTGAAGTGCTTTCTATCATAGCACATATGCCGGAAAATTGGGGAATCTTCAGGAAATTTAAGAGATTTCTTAGCAAAGAATGAAACCAAAATCAAATATGTCTTTTCTGTGAACAGATTTTGCGATTTCTGTGAATTTTAGCACTCGCCTCTTGACAGTGCTAAAAACGGGTATATAATGAAGCTGTTCCTGAGGGAGAGAGGAAAGCTCCCCGAGAGAACAACAATTCAAGTTTATAATCTGGCAGCAAAAGCACCGCCGCGCAGGCTCGCAACCCCACGGAGGCAGTCAATGAATGGAGGTATGTCTTATGTTGCCCAGCATTTTTGGTGAAAACCTGTTCGATGATTTCTTCTCCGCACCGTTTGAAATGATGCCGATGCCGCAGGAGCGCAATCCCCTGTATGGCAAGCATGCGAAGAACCTGATGAAGACCGATGTCCGTGAGACAGACGATTCGTATGAGTTGGACATTGATCTTCCGGGCTTCAAAAAAGAAGATGTGGATCTGGAGCTGAAGGATGGCTATCTGGTCATC
Organism: uncultured Oscillospiraceae bacterium; assembly: GCA_934643765.1. Lineage (GTDB taxonomy): Bacteria > Bacillota > Clostridia > Oscillospirales > Oscillospiraceae > CAG-170. The sequence continues at coordinate 5,410 of CAKUCT010000001.1, read as the reverse complement.
GGGGCCAATAAGGGTCTGGATAAGGACGAGACCGACAAGCAGGGCCGTTACATCCGGCAGGAGCGCTGGAGCGGCTCGTGCAGCAGAAGCTTCTATGTCGGCGATACGGTCAAGCCCGAGGATGTGCATGCGTCGTTTGAAAACGGCATTCTGCAGATTTCCTTCCCGAAGGCAGAGCCCAAGAAGCTTGCGTCCAGCACGTCCATCGCGATTGAATAACAAGTGATCTTGAAAATGCCCCTTCCTTTTGGAAGGGGCATTTTGCTGCCTGCGCAGGAACTTACAATTCAGCAAAAACTGTGTTATAATACACAAAATAAAACTTCCGAAGGAAAATGGAGGCCACTATGCAGCAGGGATTTTTTGAAAAGGAATTTGTTCTGACGCCGGACTACTGCGACGCCCGGGCGGGGCTGTCGCCGTTGGGCGCGTTTACGATTTTCCAGGCCATTGCCACGCAGCACGCGGAGCTGATCGGTGTCGGCGGCGCGGCGATGGCAAAGCGCGGCGAGTTCTGGCTGACGGTTCACAGCCGCATTGATTTTTTGGGAAAGGCAAAGCTCATGCAGACGCTGCGCGCGAAAACCTGGCCGGAGCCCTGCGACGAAAAATCCATCCGCTGCTTCCGCAGCTACAGCCTCCGGTGCGGAGAAGCGCTCATCGCGCGCGGCCGGACGCAGTGGGCGATTCTGGGGCCGGAGAAAAAGGTCGTGCCGTTTGGACAGTCCGGCTTCCCGCAGGACTTCCCCTTTACCGGGGAAGCGGGCATCACGGACGCGCCGACAAGATTTCACGACGATTTCACGCCGTCAGATTTTGTACGGGAATACACCGTCCGCCCGACAGACATTGATTTTGGCCGGCATATGAACAACGTTGCGTATATCCGCGTACTGCTCGACTGCTTCCCGGCGGAAACGATTGCAAGCGGAACGATTTCGTCCATCGAGGCGCACTATTCTGCCGCGTGCCTGGAGGGTGAGACGCTCTCGGTCTATCAGAAGCAGGACGGCGATATGGTCCGCATCGCCATCAAAAAGGCCGACGGTAAGCCTGCCGTCCTGGCTGCTGTCCGCTTTGCAGCAAGATAAGGCCTCGGCAGCCCTTCCATGCAGAAATAATACACATTTTTCTGCATGGAGAACGTGCCCGCTGCGTACGCAGCGGGCACGTTCTGTCAGGAAGAGGGGGGAACATAGAGAAATATGAAGTATGAAGAGAAAACACATCTCAGGGGAATGTTAGGTTATGCCTGCGGGTGCTCCGCCTGCCAGAGATCTTCTGCCGTGGGCTTCCAGCAGGCCGCGTAGTCCTTGCACTTTTCACACAGGTGCTCGGCAGATTCCGGGGCTTCCAGATCGGTTGAGTGTGCGCCGGACTCTGCGACCATTTTCGGCAGCAGCTCCGGGTTTTCCAGCATCGGACACGGCCGGAGCATGTTGTCGTTGAAGGGCTGGCCCTTGCGGTAAAGCTTGAACAGCGGCTGCTGCAGGCACTCCAGGAAGGGCTTTTCCTTGATGTTCGCGCTGGAGTAGTGGATAAAGACACACGGCTCCACATCGCCCGCGGCGTTGATATGGCAATAGATTCTGCCGCCGGCCACGCAGCCGCCGGCGAACTCGCCGTCGTTCTGGAAGTCGATGGCGTACAGCTCCTTGCCGCCGGTCACACCGCGGATCTCACGCACACGGTTTTTCATATAGATGCGCTGTTCCGGGGTTAGGAGCAGGGAAGTGTCCGCGTTCTGGCCGACGGGCATATAGTGGAAGTACCAGGCAAAGACGCAGCCCTTGGAGATGAGCAGGTCCAAAAACTCGTCGCTCGTGACGACCTGATAGTTCTTGCTCGTGTAGCAGATGGACACGCCGAACGGAATGCGGTAGCTGTGCATCAGCTCCATCGCGGCCAGTGCCTTCTGGAAGTGGCCGTTTCCGCGGCGGCCGTCGTTGGCTTCTTCAAAGCCCTCGACGCTCACAGAGACGAAGAAGTTGCCCACACGGAGCATTTCTTTGCAGAAATCATCATCAATCAGCGTGCCGTTTGTAAATGCGTGGAAGGCGATATCGCGGTGCTTTTCGCACAGCCGGATGATATCCTGCTTGCGCATCAAAGGCTCGCCGCCGGTAAACAGACATGCGTGCGTGCCAAGTTCCTTGGCCTCGGTCAGCACGCGGTCCATCTCCTCGAAGCTCAAGCTTTGCTTGTGGCCGTATTCTGCGGCCCAGCAGCCGGTGCAGTGCATGTTGCACGCGGAGGTCGGGTCCATCAAAATCAGCCAGGGAACGTTGATGTCGTATTTTTTGGCCGTCTCCTGCGCGATATGATAGCCGCGGATGCCGCCTTCATAGACGGCGTTTGTCAGGAAGGTCTTGAGAATATAGGGGTCGTTGTCGCGGATGAGCCGCTGAACATAGTGGGCCCATTTGCCGTCGGGGTTGTCGGCGATCATGCGCAGCGTGGCAAAAGATTCTTCGCTCCAGACATCGCTGTGCAGCTTTTGCACCATGTTGATCAGATCGTTGGCAACCGCGCTCGCGTCGTGCGTCTGGCCCTTTTTGATCAGGTTGTCGAGAATGGTCTCAAACGCCTTGCGTTCGGTCGCGTGGGAAATTTTATCCGTCAGTGTCATGCAGAATCGTCCTTTCCATTTGCCAAAAGCGGTGATGCTTTGATTGATTTCAAGTATACCCGTCTTCTGCGGCATTTGATACGGACAAAGTGCAGCCGGTGTTACCAAACTGGGCAGGCGTCTGAAACTGACCAAAAATGCAGCATTGATGCAAAAAATGCCTAAAAACAAGCGCACCTGCAAAAAAATCTGCAGGTGCGCTGACATTAAGATTCGGAAGGCGTGCTTACCGCCCGGCGAAGAAGCTCTTCGACCATGCCCTGGCGGAGCTGACAGATACGGTGGAACTGCGGCAGGATATCCTCCTGCATGCCGCGCAGCATCCATTCCGAGATCAGGCCGAAGCATTCGCCACGATAAAGCCCGATGATCAGTCTGCGATCTTCGGCCGGTATCTGCGCGGCCAGCGGATTTGCTTCAATGTAGCTCCGCACGCCGTAGTCGCAGATACGCAGCAGGCTCCGATCAAAAATGTCCCGGTTGACCGAGCGGTAGACATGCATCACCAGCTGCTTGTCGCTGAGGAGCATTTCAATCGCGGCGCTGAGGCATTCTTCCAGCGAAGAAAAGGCCCCGCTGCGGGCGATAAAGGCGTCGGCGCGGGTGACAAAAATTTCTTCCAGCAGCGCCGGGATGTCCTGATAGTAATAGTAGAAGGACTTGCGGCTGATGCCGCAGCGTTCGGCAATGGATGTGACGCTGATCTCATGGAGCGGCTTTTCCGCGAGCAGCTGCAAAAACGCTGCTTCGATGGCCTGCTTGGTAAAACCTGCCATAAAGTACCTTCTTTCCGTTGGTTTATACCCATTTTACCGTAGAACAAGCGCCGCCGCAAGCCATATTCAGCGAGCAACTTGTACGACAAGACTGCGCGCAGCCGTTTGTGGTTTCAACAATCTTCGTTTTTTCAGAAACGAAAATTTTGTCGCAGTCGCCAATGTTTCCGGGCAAGCAAAATTTTCTCTTGAAAAACGGCGTGAGGCGTGATAAGCTTGCACCATCTCAAAGAAAGGAAGCGACGACGATGTACCGTGCTATGATGAATGCCAATACTGCTCGTTTTGCACAGGTCTCCTGCGCCGCTTCTGCATGCTCTGAGAACAACTCCATCATTATTATTCTGGACGCCGTACTGGCGTCCATTTTTGCGCTTATTTCCATTCTGAGCATTCGACTTCTTGGGGCGAAAGCTACCCGAAACATGACGATCTGCCAAATGGCACGACATTCCGCATAATCGCGTCAGCGCGACAACGGAATAGATACCAGAGGCTCCGCCACGTTTCGGCGGAGCCTCTTTCTTTTGTTCAAACATGCCACTGTCCGGCCGGCAGCGGATTTGAAAAAAACCTGAAGAAAGAGAGACACCCCTCATGGAATTTTTGAATTTTGTTATGGCGCTCAGTCCGATCATCGTTGTATTGGTCGGTATCCTGGCATTCCATCAGTCCGCGAAAAAAGTCGCGCCTGTCGCCCTGGTCTGGACGCTGATTCTTGCATTTACGTACTTTAATGTCACCGGCGCAACCTTCAAGGAAAATGTCGCAACCTATGATCCGCTTGTCTGGAAGGGCATCAAAGAGGGCCTCAAGATTGTCCTGATGGTCTTCGGCGCGTTTGTCATTCTGAATCTGCTGCGTGAGACCGGCGCGATTGAAGACGTCAAGGCCACCATCGCCCAGATCAGCGACGACCGCCGCGTGCAGGTCGTCATCATCGGCATGATGCTCCCGATCTTCCTGGAAGGCGCGGCAGGCGCCGGCGCTCCGGCCGCCATCGCAGCGCCGTTCCTGGTCGCCCTGGGCTTTGACCCGGTCACATCCATTGCAATCGCCCTGCTTGGCGACGCAACCCCCGCCTCCTGGGGCGGCGCGGGCCTGACCACCATCAATGGCGGCGCGGCGCTTGTTGACGCGGGCGTATCCACGGTCGCCCTCAACTCCGCCATGGTTGGCCGCTTCCATATGTTCGGCGTCCTGGTCATCCCCTTCATCATGGTCTGGATGGCCTACGGCAAGAAGGGCTTCAAGGGCATCGTCCCGTATCTGACCTTCGCCGGCGTGTCGACGTGTCTTGTGATGTTTGCGCTGTCCAACTTTGTGGGCGCGGAAGTTACCTCGATGGGCACGGGCCTCATCTCGATTTTGCTGTCTGTTGCATATGTCAAGCTCTTCGGCGTGAAGACGCCCGACGAGTTCCGCAACAAGGAAGAAAAGCGCGAGCGCAAATACTCCTCCTTCAAGGCAATGTCTCCTTACGTTTACATGCTCGTTCTGCTGCCGCTGATCCGCTACGGCTTCCCGGCAGTTGTCCCCAACGGCTTTGCCGTCATGTGCACATTCGGCTATATCTTCTGGGTTGACATTGTCATCCTGATCTGCGGCATGCTGGGCGCGGCAACGCTCGGCGTCAGCACCAAGACCTACGGCGATGTCTGCAAGCGTACGGTCGGCCATGTGGCCCCGGTTCTGGTGACCATGGGCAGCCTGCTTGTCGTCGCCTACGTCATGCAGTCGCCTAGCACTGGCATGATGAACCTGCTGGCTTCTGATATTGCAGCGGTTGTCGGCAAGTTCTATCCGGCAGCGGCCGTCCTGATCGGCTCGAGCGGCGCGTTCATCACCGGCACGGGTCTTGGTTCGAACATCATGTTTGCCGATATGCACCTGCAGGCAGCGCTTGATCTCGGCATGAACCCCATCACCATCTTCGCCGGTCAGAACGCGGGCGCTTCGCTCGGCAACCTGATCTGCCCGAACAACACGGTCGCCGCCTGCGCAA